>JABZGM010000100.1 GCA_015259235.1 Alloprevotella sp.
GAATTCATGTTGGCATAGAGACATTGTCTCAAACGCGGATCGAAATTTTCCTTGGCGTAGGACAACAAGAATTGCGTGCGACCTACGCCACGAGATCCACGAATGCCAATGAGGCGATAGCTCCAGTCGATGGTGTCCATCAAACCTCTTCGTATGGGCGAGTTGGTGTGCTCTACGAGATAAGCGTGTGATTGAAAAAAAGTCTCCATAGTTCTCGGGCTGTGATTGATGTATCGAGAATTGTTGATGATGATTTTGGGTGATAGTTTTATCTACCGACTTATCATATTAGTGCAAAGTTAGTATATTTCCTCGAAACTGCAAACTGTATGTGTCAAAAAATGAGATTATTTGCTGTTTTCTTGTTGATTATAGCTTTTTCATTGCTAAATATGGTGGATTGCCGCATCGGAGGTGAACGATGTTAGGGCTTGAGGGAGGCTAAAATCAAATGCTCTGGTTATAACGACCTTTGTGTCGGACTGGTATTTTGGGGGTCGATGTTGGAGGTCGCGAGGAAGTGGAGTGGATGTGTTGGAAACTTTGCCTCGTTGGGATAAGTCACCCTATAGCACAACATAGCGACACCCGTGGAAGATACGGGGTATCGCTATGAGATTGAATATCAAATGTGAGCAAAAATCTACTGCAACACGGGTGCTACGAACGAGAGATAAATGACTGCAGCAGGAATCGCAAGTAATGCTGAGTCGAAGCGATCGAGGATGCCTCCGTGACCTGGTAGGAGATGTCCACTATCTTTGATGCCAAGTTGGCGTTTGAAGAGACTTTCCACCAAATCACCCCAGGTGCCAAACACGCAAACCACCAGACCAAGACCTAGCCATTGGGGGAGGTTGAGTAATTCTGGACGGAAATGCCACAACACGGCTGCCACGATGAGGGTGAGTGCTCCACCACCAATGCTGCCGACCCATGATTTTCCTGGAGAAATGCGAGGGAAGAGTTTGGCAGGGAAGTATCGACTCAAAGCTGAACCTACGAGGTAGGCACCACTGTCGCTGCTCCAGAGGAAGAAGAAGATGGAGAGGGGGAGGAACCAGTCGTAGTACACATATTGCAACTCTGCATTGTAGCGATAGGCTAGGAAGGAGAGCAACGAAAGGGGAAGCGCAATATAGAGTTGAGCTGCAAAGGCGAAGCCCCAGTTTTTCAAAGGATTGCTCTCACGTCGATAGAGTTCGCTGATGAGGATATAGAGCAATGTGCCCACGAAGGGAAGGAAAGAAGCGTAGTTGGGCGTGCTTGAACTGCATTGGCTCACAGCAAACACCAAGGCTATGGCTCCTGCTGTGCTGATGAAAGCATTGACAGAGGCTCCGGCATGATGATTGACGTTGGCAGAGAATTCCCAAACTCCCATGCCTGCCACGAGAGCAAAGAAAAGGGTGAAGGAGTATTCGCTCCAAATTATGCAGCCCACCAAGGCAACAACAAAAAACACGGCTGTGATGGTGCGGGTGATTAAACTTTTCATTGTTGTTCTTGGTTGGAGGGATTTTGATAGGACAATGACTCTGAAGCATCTTCAGCATCGGAAGTGTTCGCAGGGGCATCGGTTGCAGCAGTTGTTGGGGTGGTGTCTGCAACGTTTTCTTCGTCAGTGCTCTTTTCGTTGGAAGTGAGCACAGCGAGTTTGGCTGCTTCTTCGGGACTCTCTTCCAGAATCACGTCGGCGCGGCTCTTCCAAGGGCGGGGACCAAAGATGTTTTCGACGTCGGCAGCGAAGATCACCTCATGTTCACAGAGCAAATTGGCAAGTTCGTTGTGCTGAGCAGCATTTTCACGGAGGATTTGCTTAGCTCGTTCGTATTGTGCGTTGATGAGCTGTTGCACTTCGTGGTCGATGCGACGTGCGGTCTCTTCGGAGTAGGGCTTGGTGAACTGCTCCTGATTGGAGTAGTAGGAGAGGTTGGGGAGTCCTTCACCCATGCCGAGATAGGCAATCATGCCGTAAGCGCGCTGGGTGACACGTTCGAGATCGTTGAGCGCACCGCTAGAGATGCGTCCGAGGAAGACTTCTTCGGCTGCACGTCCTGCAAGGGTGGCGCAAATCTCGTCGAGCATTTGTTCTTTGGTGGTGATGCTACGCTCTTCGGGGAGATACCATGCTGCACCGAGCGACTGTCCGCGCGGCACGATGGTGACCTTGATGAGGGGATTGGCGTGCTCGATGAGCCATGACACAGAAGCGTGACCGGCTTCATGAATGGCGATGGCTCGCTTTTCTTCTTGGGTCATCACCTTGGTGCGCTTTTCTAGACCACCAATGATGCGGTCTACTGCATCGAGGAAGTCTTGTTTGGTCACAGCTTCTCGGTCGTGGCGCGCTGCGATGAGGGCAGCTTCGTTGCAGACGTTGGCAATGTCTGCTCCAGAGAAACCAGGGGTTTGGCGTGCCAACAATTCGATGTCAAGACCGGGTTGCAATTTGAGAGGCGCAAGATGCACGTTGAAAATAGCCACACGCTCGGTTAAGTCGGGGAGGTCAACGTGGATTTGACGGTCGAAACGTCCTGCACGCAGGAGTGCCTTATCCAACACATCGACGCGGTTGGTGGCAGCAAGGATGATGACACCAGAGTTGGTGCCAAAACCGTCCATCTCGGTGAGGAGTTGATTGAGGGTATTTTCGCGTTCGTCGTTTCCACCAAAGCTCGCTCCCTTGGAACGGGCACGTCCTACGGCATCAATTTCGTCGATAAACACGATGGATGGAGCTTTCTCTTTGGCTTTCTTGAAGAGGTCGCGCACGCGGCTTGCACCGACGCCCACAAACATCTCCACGAAGTCGGAACCGCTCATAGAGAAGAAGGGGACACCAGCTTCGCCAGCTACAGCTTTCGCCAACAGTGTTTTACCTGTTCCGGGAGGACCCACGAGGAGTGCACCCTTGGGTATCTTACCACCGAGTTCGGTGTATTTGTCAGGATTTTTCAAGAAGTCTACAATCTCTTGTACTTCTTGTTTGGCACCTTCTTGTCCAGCTACGTCTTTGAAGAGCACGTGCACGGCATTGTCTTTGTTGTATTCTTTGGCTTTGCTCTTGCCGACGGAGAAGATGCCTCCGCCACCACCACCGCCTGCGCTACGAAGCATGAACCACCAGAAACCAACAAGGAGCATGATGGGGAAGATGCCCGTGAGAAGGTTGAGAAGGATGGACTTATGCTCTTCGTAGGTAATTTTTCCCTTATAATTGAGAGAGTTGAGGTAGTCCTCCACTTTGTCTGTGGAAGGATAGCGCGAACTCACGGTGGGAGATTTTCCGAGCTGTTGCACGCCTTGTCCAAAGACTTCGCGTGTCTTTTCTGGAAGAATGGTGATTTCCACTTCACCATCGGTTTTGTTGACGACTACATTTTGGGTGTATCCTTTGGCAATGTAGGTTTTGATGTCTGAATAGCTCACCTCTTTGGTGGCGCTTCCAGGGTGCATGTTGCCTTGCCAGAGGATGACTCCTAAGACTGCGATGATGATGAAATAGAGCCAGTTGAGATTAAACCGCGGCATTTTGGGTTTCTGCGGTTGTTTGGGATTTAGTTGCGGCATAAGCTGTGGATGCTAAATAGTTTTTGTGCTAATGGGACTCACTGTGGAATGGCTTTATCATATATGGCAACAAAGCTGGTGGAGTCTTCATTGGAATAGCAACATAAACTAGGGAATACTAGTCAAGGTCTGCGATTTCGGTGAGTGCAGCATCACTCCAAAGGTGCTCGAGATCGTAGAATTCGCGCACTTCGGGAAGGAATACATGTACCATTACGTTGCCAAAGTCCATCGCCACCCATTGTGCACCAGCGCGACCGGCTACACCACCAGGACGTTCGCCAAGTTGGGTGCGTGCCATGTTTTCGATGTTGTCTACGATGCTCTCCATCTGTGCAGGAGAATTGGCAGTGCAAATCACGAAAGCGTCGGTAGATGCGGTGATGATAGAGGACAAATCAGCCACAACGATGTTGCGACCTTTTTTATCTTGGATAGCTTCGATGATGATGTCGATGAGATCTTTAGTCATATTCTGAAGTTTGATGTTGAGTGACAAATCTAGAGATGAGTAGCTTGGCTTACTCATTGCGTAGTAGCAAAGCAAAAAGCGTGCTAAATGCTAGAAAATTGCCACTAATAGTTTGAATTTTAGAAAATGTTTAGAAAATAAGGGCGTGAAATGCGCTAATTTTCTGTGGGTTAGTGATTCTCCCAAGGAGAAATAAGTTGCACTCTGCGCTTAGGTTGTAGACTGCGAACATTTGTGGCGGTGGATTGTGTCACAATGCCATAGCACTATAAAGTCGCAGCTCCAAGCTGTTAGAACCTCGTAACGGTACAATGCTACAACGCTGCTGAGGGCGCAGGGAGGATGCCAACTGCTTAGCTTCGGCTGATTTGCAATCCTTGGTTGGAGAGAGTCATGTCGACAAAGCGTGCAGAAGGTGCAGACGGGTGTTCGGTGAGCAACTGCTTGATGCGGATAGCTGCATCGGGATCTTTCGCCACCATATATAAATAGCCACCACCGCCTGCTCCTGGGAGTTTATAACCGCTGCAAAGATCGGTCACTTGCTGACAGAGAGCTGCCACTACAGGTGGTTCGGTACCGGCATCAAGACGTTTATTTAGGTTCCAGGTCTTTGCTACTAGAGCGCCATAATCGGCTAGATTGCCTTGCTGAATGACGTCGAACATATCAAGTGCATGTTGTTTCATCTCATTGAGAATGAGCAAATGGTCTGCACTGTTGAGGAACATGCCACGCACAATCTCAGTGAGGATGTGTTTCGCCGTGCGAGTGAGTCCGGTGTAGTAGAGTAAATGGCAGGCACGATGTTCGGACGCGGTGAAGAGGGTGTCGGGCAACCAGCGGACGATGGGAGTTTGGTCGAAACCAGACTGAGTTTGCAGGAGTTTCACTCCATGCAACACACCGCCAAACTGGTCTTGCCACCCCCCACCTGTGGTGAGGAGTTGCTCGAGAATCAGTGTGCGATTGCAAACGGTGGTTTTGTCCCAACCGAGATGACAGAAGTCGCTGAGAGCTCCCAATACTGTGGCAGCAAGAATGCTGCTTGTGCCGAGTCCCGAACCGGCAGGAATGGCAGCTAGAAGTGTGATTTCAATGCCGCTACCAAAGGCTGCCAATGCCTCTCGCAAGGTGGCATGACGCTCTTGGGCGAACTGAGGGAGGAATCCGCACAAAGCTAAAGCGGCTTTGGGGATGGAGAAAGGAGAACCCACCTTGTTGAAAGCTGAAAGTTCCTCGTAGGTGGTGACTACCTCCATGGCACCAAGGTCGATGCTACGGCATACAATCTTGAATTCGGAGCAGGGCTTCACATACACTTGCAAGGGGGGCTGTCCGTTGAGTTCGACGGCAAGATTCACCACGTTACCTCCTGAGTTGAGACAGAAGGGTGGTGTGTCTGTCCAACCTCCAGCTATGTCGATGCGCACGGCACTGCGCGCCCATACGATTTGGTCGTGGTGCACGGCAAGTTGGGGCAACTGACGGTGCTGAAGTGCCGCAGCGGTGAGACCTTCGCTGAGGAGACGGAAGGCACGTTGTTCTTGTGCGCTGCCGTCTTGTTCACACAAATCGAGATAGCGCGAGCGGAACATGGCGTCACGGATTTGTGCCATCACGGGGGTGTCTTCGGGGAGCGCTGGTGGAAGAGTGAGTTTGCTTTGGGCAAACTTTTGTGCCATGTCTCCGAGATCTACTTGATAGAACACGCTGTGGTCGTGGTGCAACGCTAGGAGCGCAAGATTTTCTTGACGAAAAGCACAGCGCTGTTTCTCTTGTCGTGACAAATCGGCGCGAGCGGCGATGTCATCAGCTGAGAGACGAGGGAGTGTGCGGAATGTTTCTGCTAAATCTTGAGTAGGATGTTCTGCCAACATCCACGTGAGAAGCTCTGCTACTAAAGCAAAATCTTCACAAACGGGGAAGAGCTGCGCTGCTTGTAGGTCGATTTCTGCTCCTCCGAGGTCTTGTACGGTGACTCCGTGCGCTGCCAGCCATTCGGGCATGGGACGACCAAAATAGTGTGTCGTTTCTTCTCCGATTGCACCTCGGAAGGCATCTTCAAAACCATAGGGACGAATTGCCCATTTGCGCTCACCTACCGCAACGAGGTCTACACATTGTCCAGCTTCTAAGTGAAGTGACCAATCATTTTCTGGTACTCCCGTGATGACGTGGTTGCGCTCTATTTGCCAAGAAGTGGGCAGATGCGTATTCTCCACCCAAATGTTTTCGTGCAATTTGTCGAAGTGGTATTCCACTCGAGCGTTTTGAGTGAAGATAGATGGGTGGCGTTTGATTTCGCGCTGTAGGATGAGGCGCTGATCTTTCACCACATTCTGCAAAGCTGTTGTCGAAGCAATGAGTTCGGGGGTTGTGCCAAAGTGGTAGAACTCTCCACCAGGGAGGGGGAGAATAGCCACGGAGAGTTGCGCTAACTCCTCATCTGCTTGTGAAGGATGCAAACCGAGAGCGCAACCCATCTGACCATAAAGGTCGTAGTTGACGCGTTGTCCCTGCGCATCCACCGAGCGCTTACGGAGCAATTCCACAGCACGGTCTGACAAAAGCCAGATGCCGATGTCCATCAAGGCAAAGTGGGTGGCAGAAAGCGCATTGAGTTGCTCCAAACTAGGTTTTTGGAGCATGAAATCCAAATGCGTGGGATTGGTCTGCGGCATCATGAAGACACCATGATGCGTGGCTTGCGTGGGTTCTACCCACAATCCATAGCACACCACGTCGGCTTCAGGAATGTCTTGCAGCGGTTGGGTGGCGCGGGTGTAGACATCTCCGCTTGCCACTAAGGTGTGGAGCGAGTCGGGTGCCGCCTCCATGATGCGTTCGTAGAGAGGCAACTGTAGGTCGAGCAGCGTTTGGTCGATGCGTTGTCCACGAGCCCAGCGAAACACAGGGATGGGGAGCATCACCTTGCCACAAGAGGCATAGGCAGGTAGGCGACGACTTTGTCCTCCTGCATGGAGGAGAATGCGCTTTTCACGAGCAAGCCAAGTGGAGAAATCCGTTGTTGGGGTAGCTTCAGCTTCGTGCGCAGCTTCGAGCAACCAAGTAGTGCCTCCGCCACTGCCAAGTTTTTGGTCGACAGGGTCGGAGGTACAGAAATATTCTTCAGCGGAACGTCCGCTTACGCTATGAAATTGTGCCACCACATTGGGAGGCAATGATAGGAGCTTCTTCAATGTATTTGTTGATTTGCCACAAAGATACATCTTTCTCTGCGGTGGGGCAAACATTCTTGAGGAAATTACAGCTGTGTTTGCCAACCATTGTAGTGTAGCGTGGTAGATGATTCCTAGACAGTATGAACAGATGGGGGCTGTGAACGAGTGGAGAAATATCATCTTACATTTGGTTAACTGAAGTATTTCATTTAAGTTTGCAGTGCTCTCAATGTTTAGGGAATGTCAGAGTAGAAAAGAAAAAAACTAACATGTCATGAAAAAAATATTATCGATAATCTTTGTGTCTTTGGTCATGGCTACCACC
>JABZGM010000101.1 GCA_015259235.1 Alloprevotella sp.
GCCTTTCATGGATGAAGATCCCAAGACGGTGGAGATTATCTCCAAGGTGGTGCTTCTCGCAGAGGATAATAAACTCAAAGATCCCACCATCTTGCAGTGGATTCAACCGCAAGTGCAGTCCTAATCTAGCCCCTTTCGCTCAAAATAATAAGTCCGCATCCCTAGTGTGTAGGGATGCGGACTTTGTTTTGTTGCAGTGCGCTGCTATTCGTTGCTTAGATTGGCGATGGTTTCTTTTTCGGACAATACCTTTTCCACGCAATCAAAAGCAAGAGGACAAGGGCGATGATGTCCTTGTCCTCTGTAGGTTGTTTCAATAAAATGCGAAATGTGGGGTAAACACCTCAGCTGTTAGATGGTCGTTTTAGTGCTTGGGTTTACCGACTATCCAATGTTTGAGCGTGCGCAACACTTGACCGAGCCAGGTGTAGCGTATGCCCCAGTCGCGAATGGCTTCTGCAAAGAGTCGTTCTATGGCAGGGGATTTCTCGGGAGTGCGGTGCGAAAGTTGGAGAGGTCGCGTGAGGGGCTCACGATCGTAGCTGAAATGCTGCAACCAACTGCTAGTGGCGCTGAAATGTGTACCACCTTGCAAACCAATGTTGCGGATGAGCGTGCGCGCAGGTGTGAGGCACAGTCCACCAGCTCGGTAGATTGCGATTTCCCAACAGACATCCCAAGGGATTGGGTCGCGGTCGATGGAGTGAAGACAAGGAAAATTGCCCCCATATTGCATGGCGTCGATGTCGTCGTTGGTGAGACCATCGAGGGCTTCTTGGGCAGAAGTGTAGTGCACAAAGTGTTGTTGCCAGCGGTTGCGCCACGTTCCCCAGCCCCAACCACCCATGTGGGGCGTGAAATAGGCTTCGTTGTCCGATTCTATGAGTTCTGGATGTTCGTCTATCAGATTTAAATGAGTAAATCCAGCCACGTGCATCACTTGTGTATCGTCACGATAGAGTTGAAATGCGCGATTCATGTAAGAAAGAAAACCTTGTGCAGTGACAATGTCGTCTTCCAAGACGATAATCGTGTCGTGATGGTCAAAGACTTGAGAGATGCCCTCAATGATGTTGCGCTCGAGATAGAAATTTTCGGGACGTTCGATGAGGTGGAAGGCTCGGAAGAGATGCTCCTGTGCGTTGCGCTCCGCAAATTCGTGGAGATATTCGCGTAGAGTTTCGACAGAATGCCAAGAACTATTGTCGCGCCCGCCATCGGAAAAGACATACACTTCCGTTTCAGGTGCAAGATAGTTGGCAGCTAGGGCTTCTAGCGTGCGCTTGGTGTGATCTAGGCGATTATAAACGAAGAGTGCCACAGGGGCAAGGGAGGAATCAGTCATCGATAGTGAGCTTTGCGCTGTGGGGATGGAGATTGTCGAGAGAAGGAAGTTGCATATAGTTGCCAAACTTGCGACGGAGATAAGCATCTGTGTCAGCGGGCACGGGAACTGTCAGACCATCGAACTCTGCCGTGGTGAGAGGGAAGGTTTCCTCTGGGAGAATCGTGTTGTCGTAGGGGATGCCTGGGCTGTAGTTGAGGAATTTCGTGGGCCAGAATTTGGCGATCGTGCGCAATACTGGGAAGACGAAACCCTCATTGAACTTGCGGATGCGGCGCACCTTGGCGATGAGCTGCTCGGGTGTGTAGTTGGGATTTTTCATCACCTTATACACTCGTCCGAAAGTACGATTAGAAATCCAAAGTAAGGGGAGAGGCATCTTTTCGTAAGGGAAGATGTCGATGAAAATGCCCTTGAGTTGGAAGATGCGGTCGTAGTCGTTGGTCTCTTCTAGGTAGCTGCGTGTGTCGCGCACCTTGGCAAACTGGAAAAAATAGCCTGGATCGGTGTCAGGAGTTTGAAGTTTTAGATGCTCTGGTAATTCTTCGGGAAGAATTTTCAGAAGTTTCTCATAGTCCTCTCGGAGCATCTCGATGTCGAGGTCGTCATCCCAAGGAATATATCCACCATGGCGCACGCAACCAAGGAGAGTGCCGGAGCAGAGCCAGTATTTCAGATTGTGGCGACGGCAGATTTTATCGATTTCTCCGAGCATTTCGGTCATGCGGTGCTGCATACGGCGCAGGAGTGAGCCTTCGGGGTTGAAACGCTCGCGGAGAGCTTCGTGGTCAATGGGAGGTTGAGGCATATATAATAAGGAGAAAGGATGAGCAATGTCGAAGAGGATGGAGAAAGGAAGGGCACGGCTAGCGAAGCGGTTAGTTTTTCACGCGGCCCGATTGGAGTTTATAGTCGTAGGCTCGCTGTCCCTCTTTGCGAAAATCGGCTTGGTAGCGATCAAGCACGGCGTGAAACACTTCGTCATATTGGGGGATGTAGAGATCGTTGTGGGCAAGGGCGCGTGTGAGTATCTCTTGTGCTAGTGGGAAAAGCTGATCAAGCTGCGTGGAGGTGCCGCCTTCAAACTGCGAACCGCTGAAGTGTCCGGGCGAAACATTGAGAATGCGGTTGGGAGTGCCGGTGCGCGAGAGTTCGACATTGACACTTTCGATGAAACTTCTCAACGCGGCTTTCGTGGCACCATAGACAGCATAGAAGGGAGAACTTAAGAATCCAGCGATGCTCACCATGATGGCACAAGGAAAGTCTGCCTTTTGCTGCAAACGATCGTAGAAGTGGTGCACGATGCGCAGAGGGGCAAGGGCGTTGACTTGGAAAGAACTCACGAGATGCGCTTCATCAATGTCTTTGAATAGGGACAGGCGCGCAAAACCTGCCGTGATGAATAGTCCATCTACGGTCGGAAATTGAGTGAAGATGCTATAATCTTGGTGGGTGAGGTCGAATTGTTGCACTCGAAACTTGGGATGGTCTTGCTCCGCTGAAGGGAGATTTCTATCGACGATCCAAACCGTTTCGGTGTCTGCTTGGTCAGCAAGTAGATGGGCGAGGGCAAGTCCGATGCCACTTGCGCCACCTACGATGAGGGGATTGCGCATGGATGCGAAGTTTTCTCTGAACGATAATTGTGTGTCTAACGGCTAACGCGTGATAAGTTAAAGGATTACCCTCTAATTTCTAACGTCTAATTTCTAACGTCTAACGTCTACTCCGAGCCACGCTTGTCGTGGCGAGCAGAAAGGGTCTGCGACCCTCTAATGTCTATTCCTTCACTTTGACGTCAGGATTCACACGTGTTTCCACTTTACTCTTAAGGTCTTGATAGTTCTTGAGAACTTCCTCCTTAATCTTCGTAGAACTCACGCCATCACCATAGGGGAAATAGAAAACATCTACGCCAAGTTCTTTGAGATAGTCGTATTTGCCGGTCCAATCGTCGCCTACCACGAAGACATCAATGTTGAGTTTCTTGACAATCTCCGTGTGGTCGAGCGTGCGTTGGGGAATCACCACGTCGGGATAGCGAAGGGCTTCCAAAATCGCAAGACGTTCCTCGAAGGGAATCACAGGGGGACGCTTGTAACTACTGACCAATTCATCAGTACTCACGCCCACGATGAGCGTATCGCCCAAGCCGCGGGCATATTTTATCATCTTGAGGTGGTTGGAGTGGAACATATCGAAGGTTCCAGACGTATATACTACAATTTTCTTTTGAGCTATCATAGAATCTGAAGGGAATGCTTTATGCAAATGTACGAGTTTCTGCGCAGACAACGCATGATTGGGAGGAGAAATCGTGGGAAGTGGCGATATTTGCTCCTACCATCGCACTAGAATAGGGGAGTTGCGCTGCGGAAGTGGGGAGAGGGTTGCGGCTATTTTCCGAGCAGTCGCGCCTTGAGTTTGTGGAAGAAGCGCGAAAGGCTGTAGCGGCGCAACCGCTGTCGGATGATATGAGGCAGCACTAGGAGATAATAGCCCGTGGCTCCGCTCATCCATAGATATTTGAACCAAATGCGCTGGCGCGAAACTCCGAAGGCATTCCAAGGTTTTGCGGCACCGATGAAGTGCAATTGGATGGGATGGGCGAGGGCATCGGAGAAGATGCGACGACGCTCGGCATCGTCTGTGGGGAGCGACTGACAATGCTCATAGAAAGGAGTGGTGTGTGGGTCTACTTTGTAGTAGCTATTCGACACGGAATAGTACATGGGGAAGTAGCGCACGGAGTGTCCGGCACAGATTGCCATACAGTCTTGCTCCGGAAAGGGAAGACGGGCGTAGTTGGTCTTATAAAACTCCGTCCAAGTGGCTTGCATCTGGTCGTGGCGCAGAGCCTTGAGATTGAAAAGTAGGAAACCAGCATTGATTTCTCGGGAGAGCAAGTCTTGCGCTTCGGGAGAAAATGATTGGTAAAGTGCGGCGCGCGTGGTGGGAAGTATCGTATCTACGCCAGCATAGTAGAAGTTTTCCTCTGGATATGCAGCAAAGACTTGCGACACATCGCCTAGGAACACCACGTCGACATCGGAGCAGAGCACGCGCTCGTGCTGAGGGAAGAGTTCGGGAGCACAGAGTTTGAAATAAATCTCTTTGGAAAAGTGCGACTTGCTAGGGCATTCCTGCGCGATGGGGTCATTGGAAGTGTCGTGAAAGTGCAACGAAGCCTGCGGAAATCTTCCAACTACACGCTGCAATTCGCGCTGGGCTTTGGCAGAGAGTCCTGGATGCAGCACATGCAGTTCGTAGGTGTGGCTCGCCTCTGCGTGGTGCAGGAGCGAAAACACCGTGACAATGGCAGGAACGACGTAGTTTTCGTCGAAAGTGAAGAAGATGGGAATCACCTGCTTCGGACTTTGTGCTGTATTACTCATGCTTTACGTCTTTTTTTGAGTAGATAATCGATGCTTTCTTGCAAGATGTCGGAACGCATCATCCAAAGGAGAGCAGGATAAAGTAGGGCTGCGCAGACGACTTTTGCCAATAGGCTTGCCAAAAGATTCCAATGGAGTTGCCCGATTCCTAGATAAACACCGCCCATGACTCCCACGGCTACGAAGAGAAAAGGGGAGATGTCGCGAAGCACTTGCCCATAGCCGATGTAGAGCTCTTGACGAACGAAGTAGTGCCATACACCTACCCAAAGGAAATTGATGCCAATGTAGGGTAGGAGCATCACCATGACTCCGAAAGGCGCACTGAAGATGGCGGCAATGAGTTGGCAGACGACCATCGCAATTAAGCCCCACATATAAGTGCCTGAACGACCACGACTCAAGAGATATTGGGTATAGAGGGTGGTGGCTGGGAGAAATGCACCACTAATGCACAAGAGCATGAGGATGCGTGTCGCCATTTCCCACTTCGCTCCTAGAGCAATGAGAATCAATTCTCGGCTGATGATGGAAAGACCAAACATGATGGGGAAGGCAAGGAAGCAGGTGAATCGCAACATCTTGCGAAACACACGTGCTTGTCGCTCACGGTCGTCTTGGGTTTCTACGAAGAGCGGTTGCGCCACTCCGTTCACGATGCCCGTAACGATGGAGTGTCCCATGAAGTTCCACTTATTGGCTTGGGTGTAGTTGCCGACCATCTGGGCATTATATACGCGACCAAGGATGAGCGAAAAGAAGTTGTTGTTGATATGATTGACCAAATTGGTAATCAACAACCGACTGCTGAATCCGAACATCTGACGTACGGGGGCGAAATCCCAATGAAAGGTGGGGTGCCATCGTGCAAACCACCAATAAAGTGCCGTATTGATACCTACATACACAAGTGTTTGCGTGGCAAGTCCCCAGTATTCAAAGTGGTGATAGGCAAGTGTGATGCCGACTACCCCAGAAAGAATCATAGCTATGAGATTGGAGAGGGTCTTTTCTCGCACTTTCATCTGCTTCAAGAGCAGGGCAGAGGGTGCAATGCTCATACTGGAGATGATGAAAGAGAGAAAGAGATAGCGCGAAAGTGGGATAAGTCGCGCATCGCGATAGTAGTCGGCGATGTAGGGTGCGGCAAAAAAGAGGAGTGTATAGAGAAAAAGGCTGGCAGGAAGGGAGAACCAGAACACGGCGTTGTAGTCGCGGTGCTCAATCGTGGGACGATTCACCAAAGCTGCGGTAAATCCGCTCTCCTGAATGGTGGAGGCGATGAGTGAAAAGATGGTGAGTTGTCCCACCATGCCGTAGTCGGCGGTGGAAAGCATGCGAGCTAACCAGATGCCGAACACAAGGGTGAGCACCTGCTGTGCGCCATTGCTGAGCGTTCCCCACAGCAATCCTTTGGCAGTCTTGGACTTTAGAGAAGAGGCGTTTGACATTCGAGATAATAGGTTGGAGAATTTCCCTCGGGATGAGGCTTCTCTGTGCAGTGTGGTCGGAGAGAAAAGGCGGACTTTTCTTTCGGTGCGCTATAAAAGGCAAAGGTGCGTAGGAGGAAATTCCCACGCACCTTTGATTGATGGGTGATTTAGAAGATGAAACGTACGACGTCGTTGAAGATGCCTAGTGCCATCAAACCGAGAACGAAGTAAAATCCTACGGTGTTTACGCGCTCAATCCATTTATCGGAAAGGCGACGACGAGTAATCATCTCAATGAGTGTGATGAAAATGTAGCCACCATCGAGCATGGGGATGGGAAGGAAGTTCATGAAAGCCAGCATCAAAGAGATGAACGCTGTGAGATTCCAGAAAGCAGTCCAGTTCCAAGCTGAGGGGAAAAGGCTACCAATCGCTCCGAAAGACCCGACGCTCTTCACACCGTCTGCGGAGAAGAGATAGCGCAAGTCGCTCACATAGCCCTTCAGCACGGAGAGTCCGTGAGAAATGCCCGCTGGAATGGACTCAATGAAGCTATAGTGGATGGTTTCTGTAGGATAATCCGTAAAGACATTGTGCTTGGTCACGCCCATTTTTCCTTCTGTGTTGAGTGAGAAACGGAGGGTGTCGGCAGTAGCTGCGATAGTTTTCGCCGTATCTTGGACAGCGTGCTTAACTACAAGCGTAGTCTGCAAAAGTTTTGCATCTACGGGCTTGCCTTCTGCCGCAGCAATTTGGTCTTGGATGGGATAAAGCAGGTTGTCAATCTCGTTCCATGTGCTGACTTCACGGCCGTTCATGGCAATAATGGTGTCACCCTTTTGCAAACCAGCGGCTTTTGCGGGGCTTTCTGCCAAGACACTGTCCACGATAGAAGGAAGGGTGAGCGCGACGAAGGGAGGTTGTTGCTTCAAGGCTTTGAGCAAATCGAACTGACCATCGATGTTGATGTCCACATTCTTTCCATTGCGGAGCACGTGCACGGTGTGTGCATCGCCTAAATCGCGGAGCATCGCCACGTGGTCAAGGTAAGTGTAAGTCTTGCTGTCCACTCCCGTGATGAGGTCACCGTCTTGGAATCCGAGTTTCTTGGCTTCTGTGTTGAACGACATGCCGTGAGTGATGCCCTTGAGTGGGATGCGCTGTTCGCCATTTACCCAGAGGAGCATAGCATAGATGAAGAGTGCCACTAGGAAGTTCACCAATACACCACCCACCATCACAAGAAGACGCTGCCAAGCTGGCTTTGTGCGGAACTCCCATGGCTGTGGTTCCTGCTTCATCTGGTCGGTATCGAAGCTTTCATCAATCATACCAGAGA
>JABZGM010000102.1 GCA_015259235.1 Alloprevotella sp.
ATTTTCTCCCTCACCTCCATGGGTGGTTGGGCGATTGAGCTCCCCATGCTCTTCTTCTTCCCTGCCGTTGCCCTGATATTCACAGGAGGTGGCAAATACATCATCTCTTCTCACACCTGCTTGGACTAAGATTCCACAGCCATTTACGCCTTAGGGGATGCACCTTTGGCGACAACGATACGATTTTCCCCCTCTTTCGACCACTTCGAGAGAGGGGATTATCGTGTCTTCCCTGCTCAGCAGTATTTCAACTAAGTCGAAAATGCCCAAATCACTAGCGAAAAGACATAGAAATCAACAGCTATGTCGGAAGAAATGAGTACATTTGCCTATTGCTACCTTGCATCTTCTAGCCCTTTGCTAGGCAAGGGCAATCATGATTCATTCCAAACACTCAGACGGCATGAAACGGAAATTAGTAGTTTTGACAGGAGCAGGCATGAGTGCCGAAAGCGGTTTTGCCACCTTCCGCGACAGTGGAGGATTGTGGGAAACACATCCCGTGGAGCGCGTGGCGACTCCCGAGGGATGGGCTGCCGACCCCGACTATGTCAATGGCTTCTACAACGTCTTGCGTCAACAGTTGATAGCTGCCCATCCCAATCGCGGTCACGAACTGTTGGCTGCGCTCGAACGAGACTGGGACGTGCATATCATCACCCAAAACGTGGACGACCTGCACGAGCGCGCTGGAAGCACCCAAGTGTTGCATCTGCATGGCGAACTCATGAAGGTCACTTCTTCGCGTGACCCAGAAAATCCAGCCTTCATCACCACCCTCACGCCGCCTCATCTGGAAGTAGCACCAGGACAGTGCGCAGCCGATGGAAGTTTGCTCCGTCCCTACATCGTGTGGTTTGGCGAAGCCGTGCCCATGATTGAAGTGGCAGCCGACCTCGTGTCACAAGCCGACGTATTTGTCATCGTTGGCACCTCGCTCGTGGTCTATCCTGCCGCAGGATTGGTGCACTATGCACGCCAAGACACGCCCATCTATCTCATCGATCCCAACGAGGTCAATGTACCTTCTTCCCATCGCTTCACCTTCATTCAGCAAGGGGCATCCGAGGGCATTGCACACCTGTGTAGCCTGCTCGCAGCCCACTGATTCGGGCTTCTTTTCCCCCCTACATTTCTAGACTCCCTAGCACATTGCTAACCCCAAAACGTCAATGAAACTCGTTACCACTCGCGACGGGCGCAACTATCTTGTGCCTTTCCTCCTAGTCACCTCCCTCTTCTTCCTCTGGGGCTTTGCCCACAGCATCCTTGATGTGCTCAACAAGTTCTTTCAAAATGAAATGCACCTCACCAAGACGCAGTCGGCGTTCATCCAAGTGGTGGTCTATGGTGGCTATTTCTTGATGGCACTTCCTGCAGGCGCTGTGATTCGTCGCTGGGGCTATCGTGCCGGAGTGCTCACGGGCTTGTTTCTCTATGGCATCGGCGCCTTACTTTTCATTCCAGGAGCCGAAATCATGTCTTTCCCTTTCTTCCTCTTCTCACTCTTCGTCATTGGCTGTGGGCTCACCTTTCTCGAAACCTCTGCCAATCCCTATGTCACCGTCTTGGGCGATGCAGAAGCTAGTGAACAGCGCATCAACTTCTCCCAGTCGTTCAATGGGCTCGGCTGGATCCTTGGTCCGCTCGTGGGAGGTTGGTTCTTGTTTTCACAAGAAAACTCGCCAAACATAGCACTACCTTATGCGATAATCGGTCTTGTGGTACTATTGATTGGGGGCGTATTCTGTTTCGTCCGTCTTCCAGAGATTAAAGATACCGTCTCACCTGAGGAAGTATCAGGACATCAAGATGACCCTAGAGACGAGAATAGAGATTTATCAACTACGACAGTGGAGAGTTCTTCCACGCTGTCCGAGATTCGCATCCTTTCGCGCAAGAGTGCTTTCGTCTTTGGCTGGATAGCCCTCTTCCTCTATGTAGCCGCACAGACGGGTGTCAACAGTTTCTTCATCAACTACGCCACAGAGCACATCGCCATCACCGACAGCATGGCAGCCACCCTTCTGAGTTTCGGAGGCATGGGACTCTTCATGCTCGGACGTCTTGGTGGAAGTTGGGCGATGGGGCGCATCCGTGCCGAACGTCTTTTGGCGATTTTAGCCATCATCGCTACACTCGCCACTAGTACTGTGGTGCTGGCTCCTGGTGGTTTAGGATTTGCCGCACTTTTGGTGGTATATCTCTGCGAAAGCATCATGTTTCCCACCATCTTTGCCCTTGCCCTTCGTGGACTGGGCGCGCACACCAAAATAGCTTCCTCCTTGCTCATCATGAGCATCGTGGGTGGCGCAGTGGCTCCCTTGCTCATGGGCATCGTGGCAGATGGTCACAGCATGGCATTGGGCTTCGTCGCTCCTCTCGTCTGCTTCGTCGTCATTGCTGCTTACGCAGTGACTAGACGATAGGGGTCATAGACCCTTTTATGCTCGGCACGACAAGCGTGGCTCGGACCGAGATAGACGCTAGCCCCCCTAGAACATCTAGAACATCTAGAAAAACTAGCTCCCTCCCCAGAAAAACTAGAACTTATGGCTCACAAAAAGAAAATGAACGCAGCTGCTCTTGCAGCCTATCGCGAAGAAAATATCAACTTTCTTGCCAACCTCGAAGGAAAGCCTGGCATCCAGAACCTCCGTTGTGGCGTGAAATATCGGGTCATCACCCCAGCTCCTCCAGCACCCGAAGGTGCCACAGAGCGCACTCTGCGCAAACTCCAGTCCACTCCGCAACCTCGCAGCGTGGTCACTGTGCACTACGAAGGCAAACTCATCGACGGCAAGCAGTTTGACTCCTCACGCAGAGGAAGCGGTGCACCCGCAGTGTTCCGGGTCAATGAGCTCATCACCGGTTGGCAAGTGGCTTTGGTCAACATGCACATCGGCGAGAAGTGGGAAATCTACGTTCCTGCCGAAGCCGGATATGGAGAACGCGGAGCAGGTCGCGACATTCCAGGGCACAGCACCCTGATTTTCCAACTCGAATTGATCGACATCAACTAAGTTTATGAACCAATATATCGAGGTGAAAGGGGCGCGCGTCAACAATCTCAAGAACATTGAGGTGAAGATTCCGCGCAATCAGTTCATTGTTATCACAGGACTTTCCGGTTCTGGTAAATCATCGTTGGCATTCGACACACTGTATGCCGAAGGTCAGCGTCGTTATGTAGAAAGTCTCTCGGCTTATGCCCGACAATTCTTGGGCAGAATGAACAAGCCCGAGGTGGACTACATCAAAGGATTGCCACCTGCCATCGCCATCGAACAGAAAGTCACCAGCCGCAACCCACGCTCCACCGTGGGCACCAGCACCGAAATCTACGAATATCTCCGCCTGCTCTTTGCACGCATCGGACGTACCTATTCCCCCGTGAGTGGCAAAGAAGTGCGACGTTGCAGTGCCGACGACGTGGTGGCAGCTGCTTTGCAACACAACCCTGGCACCCGATTCACCGTGCTCGCTCCCCTCAAGGAGAGAGACGACCGCACCTTCCAGCAACAAATAGAGGTGATGATGCAACAAGGTCTTTCGCGCCTCGACTGTGATGGAGAGATGGTGCGCATGGACGAAGCCATAGAGAGCGAAGCCGCGATGTTGCGCTACGAAACAGCCCTCCGCGAAGGACGCTTATTTCTCCTCCTCGACCGCCTTGCCGTAGATGCTTCCAAAGATGGGGTGTCGCGACTCACCGACTCTGTGGAAACGGCACTCTTTGAGGGCGATGGAGAATGCTTGTTGCGCTTCTATCCCGAAAAGAATTTGGAGCATTTCTCCACACGCTTTGAAGCCGATGGCATCACCTTTGAAGATCCTTCCGACAATCTTTTTTCTTTCAACTCTCCCGTGGGCGCTTGTCCGCGTTGCGAAGGCTTCGGCAAAGTGATGGGCATCGATGAGCATCTGGTCATCCCCAATCGCTCCCTCTCCGTCTTCGATGGCGCAGTGATGTGCTGGCGTGGCGAAAAACTGGGTATGTGGCGCGAAGAATTCTTGCGCCGTGCTCAACAACACAACTTCCCCATCTTTGAACCCTACTACAATCTCACCGAAGAACAACGCGATTTGCTCTGGCATGGTGGCGAAGGCATGGCGTGGGAAGAAGGCGATGTGGATGTGTGCATCGATGGATTTTTCAAAGCCCTCGAGATGGGACAATACAAAATCCAAAATCGGGTGATGCTCGCTCGCTATCGCGGCAAAACCACTTGCCCCGATTGTCGAGGCAGTCGCCTACGTCCTGAAGCCCTCTACGTGAAAGTGGGTGGAAAAACCATTGCCGACCTCGTGAAAATGTCGGTCAAAGACCTCGCGGCATGGTTTGCTGCTCTAGAAGTAACGGAGCACGAAGCCCAAATCGCACAACGTCTGTTGTCTGAAATCAATAGCCGCCTGCACTTCCTCGAAGAAGTGGGGCTCAACTATCTCACCCTCGACCGCCTCTCCAACAGTCTTTCGGGTGGAGAAAGCCAGCGCATCAATCTTTCCACCTCCCTCGGCAGCAGTTTGGTGGGCAGTCTCTACATCCTCGACGAACCCTCCATCGGTTTGCACTCACGCGACACCGATCGCCTCATCCACGTTTTGAAAGAACTCCGCGATGTGGGCAACACCGTGGTGGTGGTGGAGCACGATGAAGACATCATGCGCGCTGCCGATCACATCATCGACATCGGTCCAGAAGCAGGACGACATGGCGGACAAGTGGTGTGGAGCGGCGACTATCGACACCTAGTCGAGAGTAAAACTGACAAAAAGAAGCCTACCTCAGGCGAATTGCTCCTGACGAGCCACACGCTCAACTATCTCCTCGGACGTGAACGCATCGAACTCCCCACTTCGCGCAGAAAGTGGAACCGCAAAATCACCATCAAGGGAGCGCGTGAAAACAACCTCAAAGGCATCGACGTGGATTTCCCTCTCAATGTCTTCACCGTGGTGACAGGCGTGTCGGGTTCGGGCAAATCTACCCTCGTGCGCAACATCTTCTATCCTGCCATTCAGCGACACTTGGACGAAACAGCCGAACGCCCTGGCGAATTTGTGGCGTTGGAGGGCGATCTCGATGCTATTCGCGCGGTAGACTTTGTGGACCAAAACCCCATCGGACGCTCTTCGCGCTCCAATCCCGTCACCTATGTCAAGGCGTATGACGAGATTCGCAAACTCATGGCTGAGCAACCTCTCGCACAGCAGATGGAGATGAAACCTGCGTTCTTCTCTTTCAATGCCGATGGCGGACGATGCGAAGAGTGTAAAGGTGCAGGAACGGTGAAGGTGGAGATGCAGTTTATGGCGGATCTCGAACTTGAATGCGAAACCTGCCACGGACATCGCTTCAAGAATGAGGTGTTGGAGGTGAAGTTTGAAGGCAAAAACATCTACGACATCTTGGAGATGACGGTGAACCAAGCCATCGAATTTTTCGACAACTATGGCAAGAAAAAGATTGTCAATCGCCTCCGTCCCTTACAAGATGTGGGACTGGGCTACATCAAACTCGGACAGTCTTCCTCTACTCTCTCTGGAGGTGAAAATCAGCGTGTCAAACTGGCTTACTATCTCGGACAAGAGCGTGCTGTGCCCACACTCTTCATCTTCGACGAACCCACCACGGGATTGCACTTCCACGACATCAGCCGATTGCTCCATGCCTTCAATGCCTTGCTCGAGCGTGGACACTCCCTCGTGGTCATTGAGCACAATCTCGATGTGGTGAAGACTGCCGATCATGTCATTGACCTCGGTCCCGAAGGTGGAGCCGCTGGTGGAGAACTCGTCTTTGCTGGCACCCCCGAAGCACTGGTGGAAGCTGGCAAGGGATATACCGCACACTATCTGGCGCCTTTGATGAACCAAAACTCTACGCAGCATGACTAAAATAACCACTCGTCAGGGACTTATAGCCCTCAGTCCCATCTTCGTGCTCATCGGACTCTTCCTCACGCTGAGCATTGCTTGGGGCACTTTCGACAAAGTGCCACTCGTGGTGGTCTTTGTCATCGCTTCTGCCTATGCGCTCTTCATCACCAACAAGAACCACGCTGCAGAAATGGCTGTGGGCAAAAACAATAAACCGCGCAAACTTTCTATTGCCGACCGTGTGATGGTCTTTAGCCGCGGTGCGGGAGACAAAAATCTGATGATGATGCTCTGGATCTTCATCCTCGCAGGAAGTTTTGCCCAAACGGCAAAAGACATGGGCGCTATCGACTCCACCGTAGGGCTCACCCTCCAACTGCTGCCTTCGTCGTTGCTCTTGCCGGGATTGTTCCTCGCCGCTTGTTTTGTCTCACTCAGCATCGGCACCAGTGTGGGGACAGTCGTGGCACTCGTACCCATGACATCAGGTATAGCCACCTCTTCGGGCATCGCTCTTCCGCTTGTGGTAGCGGCTGTGGTGGGCGGTGCTTTCTTTGGCGACAATCTCTCTTTCATCTCCGACACCACCATCGTGGCTACACGCACGCAAGGGGTGAAACAGAGTGCGAAATTCCGCACCAACATCTACATCGCGGCTCCTGCTGCGCTCATCTGTTTCGCCATCTACTACTTCCTAGGCAACACCGGTGCTCCCATCACGCAGATTCCTGCTGTAGAGTTCTTGAAAATCCTGCCTTATCTGCTTGTCATTGTCGCTGCTGTCATGGGACTCGACGTAACTCTCGTGCTGCTCATGGGCAACATCCTTTCTGGCATAGTAGGCATGACCACGGGTAGTTTTGGTCTCGAGGGTTGGTTCGCATCTATGGCAAAGGGCATTGGCGGCATGACCGACACCATCCTCATTGCGCTCTTGGCAGGAGGATTGATGGAGGTGATTCGTCACAACCGAGGCATCCAGTTTATCATCAACAGTCTCACGCATCACATCCACGGCAAACGTGGAGCAGAAGGCGTGATTTCAGCCCTTGTGGCAATCATCAACTGCGTCACGGCTAACAACACGGTGGCTATCCTTGCTGTGGGCAAGATTTCTAACGAGATTGCCGACACCTATGGGGTGAACAAGAGCAAGAGTGCTTCGTTGCTCGACACTTTCTCCTGTGTCATGCAGGGGCTATTGCCCTATGGTGCGCAGCTTCTTCTTGCTGCCAGCCTAGTCAAACTCAGTCCGTTGGAGATTCTTCCCCACATGTACTACAACTTCGTCCTGGCTGCTCTCGCCATTCTCAGCATCCTCTTGCGCTATCCTCGCAAGTTTAGCTAGAAAATTCGCTTTCATCCCTCTAACAACAAGGGTGTAAATCTCATTATCTGTAGATTTACACCCTTTTATTATGTCCGATAAATTCTAGTTTTCAGAAAATAGGCACATGCTATGTCCGTTTCTATTCATAGCACAATAACTTATCACATATACAAATATGATTTACGGATATATTCGAGTAAGTAGCGACAAACAAACGGTTGAAAACCAACGCTTCGAGATCACCAATTTCTGTCAGAAAC
>JABZGM010000103.1 GCA_015259235.1 Alloprevotella sp.
GTTGCCACAAGCTCCCAAACCGATGGCTAGGGTGAGGAGAAAGAAGGGAATGAGTTGACGCATGTCGATGTGAAACGCGAAGAGTGTGGGAGAGAGGAGAGGAGTAGTTAGGAGAAATGGGAGAAACGGAAGATGGGCAACGTCGTAACGAGTGAATTCTAGTGGTGAACCCTAGGTAGGTCGCACTAGTGTTGCCACAAGTGTCTCCTTAGTCTACCAACCACTTTTTGAACCAACGCTCGTTGAAGGTGACCCCAATGGTGAGGAGGAAATTGCGTTCGGTGAGTGAACTACCCACTTGCGAACGAAGTTGTTCGTAAGAAGCAGAGAAATTGAGGAAACTACGATTGTTGTAGCTCGTCAAGATAGGCAATGCCACACCAGCTGTAGCCACGAAGGTGTCGGCACTCTTTCGTCCATTGATGAGAGTGTAGGGAGTGGCGTAGCTTGCACCAAGGCGATAGCGCACGCGCCCTGCCCAGGTGTAGCCTTGTGGAGCAGGCACATATTCCAGACCGAACGATACCTTGTCCAAATCGCGCAAGTTGGCAGAAGATTTCACGAAGGTCACGCCCGACGTACCGTCGTTGGCTTGAGCTTCTGCTTGCGTAGCCTTCGACCATGCTTCGTGTGTGTAGTCCACAGCCATACGGAGGCGGTCGTTGTGTTGCCACATCAAACCAGCACCAAAGCTAGTGGGAAGACTATAGCCGTCTTTCAGGGTATAAACGTGTGAAGAGGAAATCTGACTGTTAGAAATGATTTGATTATCCACTGAAGAAGTACCAGCCAGAGCATGCCCAGGCGCAAAGGTAATACCGAGGGTGAGGGCGTTGCGCTTGTTGAGGTGTGCGGTGTATTGTGCACCAAAATCAAAGTGCAGAGAGCGCACTTCCGATTCGTAAGCCACACGAGGACTAGGCACCGTGGCATCGGTGAAAGAAGTGGTAGCAGTGTGAGTGGTGACACCCCACAGATAGCTCGCATTCAGTCCCAATGCAAGATTGCGCAGTGGGGCATATCCCAAACCGATATTGGCGCGGTGCACCCCACCATTCCCTGAATAGGTGCGAATGGCAGTAACTTCTGAGAATCCATTGGAGAGCGTCACATCGTTGCTCGTAATTTCATAACCCACTTGTGTGAAAGGACGCAGTCCAAAACTGACTCCAAGTCCAGGAAGCACACGAAAACCACCCACCACATGGTCAAAGTAGGCGCGAGAGTTCGTGCTATGGTGCTGCCCTGTGGCAGAAACACGAGAGGCTTGCAGCGTGCCTGCCACATCCATCAAGAAGGTGAGTGAGTCGAGACGTGCGTAAGAAGCCGGATTCGTCATGTTGAGCTGCTTACCATCGTGCCAAGCATAGCCCGTACCTGCCATGGCTTTGTTGAAACCTAGTGAGCCATCGTTGATGCGTCCCAAACCATAGCGTGTAAAGGCGGAGTTAACCCCCGTTTCTTGGGCAGCTGCGGTGAGAGACATGGTGGAGAGCAAGAGAGCTGAGAGCAGTATTTTTTTCATACAATAGGGTATTGTGGAGAAAAGCGAAAAGGATACGTGGCACCTACGAGTTTGGGTCATCTAGCAACGAGTGCTCACAATCTAGAAAAAGTAAGCCCTACAGAAGCAAGGTTCATTCTACAGGCAAAACCAGTGCATCTTCTCGGGAAATCATGACAGGGCATTCAATCCACGTGCCACGAGATATTCATCTGCAAAGATACGATTATCTATGGCAATAGCATCACTTTCAGCTGTAAAGTTGCAACTTTCTGTGGAAATGCCGAAGTCGAAACGGTTGCCCCCCGTTAAAAAAGCGCAAGCATCGGGGTACTCGGCACGCACTTGTGCAAGATAACCCATGATTTCTAGACGAATGCCACTTTTTGCGCCACTCCGTAAGGCAGTGATCGTGTCATATCCATAATCGGGATTTTCACCTTCAGCACTGATGAGGGGCAAGCGTGCGGTAAACTCGTGCATCGCTCGCAAGCGCATGTCGAGTCCTGGGCTGATGTTGCCGCCCAAGTAGTGACCATTGGAGAGCAGTAGGTCGAAGGTGATGCAGGTGCCGGCATCGATGACAAGCACCGTGCGATGAGGGAGGAGGGATTGCGCCCCCATCACGGCTGCCAAACGGTCAGCACCGAGGGTTGCAGGTGTGCGATAACCGAGGGTGATGCCCGAGGGAGGAACCGTAGGGCTGAGTTGTTGCACCGCACAGCGACAGTTTTCCAAAAACGCAGGCAATTCAGCCGGAATCTCTCCCACTGCACACCAGCAGATGCGGCGAATGTCGGAGCGCATGCTGAGCAGTTGACGCAGTTGCACCACAAGGTCGTGATGTGCCACCGAGTGATGCTCCAAAATGGTGGCTTGAGCATCGAAAATCGTGAGCTTGGCGCGCGTGTTGCCGAGGTCGATGGTGAGCGTCATGGGCGATGAATAGAGAGAATAACGTGGTTTTAAGGGCAAAGTTACTGCCTATTGGCAAAAAAAGCAAGTTTTATCTTTGTATTTCGCCAAGTAGCCACTAACTTTGCTGTAGAAATGGTCATCTGACAACAGTGATTTTATGAATACCAACGAACAAACCCTCCACCAAATCGAACGCGCTCTCAAGAAGACTGCGGAAAAGTTTGCTGCCATCCCTCAAGAGGATGCAGTGCTCACCGACTTCTATCTGCTCGTGCGACAAGAGAGTGGAGAACTCCTTGTCTTCGACGATGATGAGCACGAGATCACCCGTTGCGTGGTGGAAGAATGGATTGGCAATAGTAGCGAAGATTTCTACACTGCTATACAACCCGTACTGCAGGCTGCTCTCAAACTCTGCGCACCCCTCCTAGAGGAGATGCCCGTGCTTCGACCTTGCTCTTTCGTCTTGCTCGACGATGAACAACAAACGGTGGCAGAACTGTTCCTTATCGACGATGACACCATGATTCTTGGACAAGATCTCATGGTAGGTCTCTCGGATGACTTGGATGCCTTCTGGCAAAAATTGTCTGCAGAATGATGAATCCATCTGTATCTGTCGAAAATTCTCCCCTCGAGAACGACTTGCAGCGTCTGGCGCACGCTTTGACGCAGCTCGATGCGGTGAAGGCGCAGCATTCCGAAGAAGAAGTGCTGGCATGCCTCGCGCAGTATGCTGCAGAGAGTGCTGTCTCTTCTGGAACTTGTGCCACCATCTCCGCTGCTGCTTGTACAGCTTCCCCAGCCCTCGTGCAAGGTCTCATGCAGTTGGCTCTCGAACAACTCAAAGAGCGTGAGTTCATGGCAAGCATCGAACATCGCCCACACAGTTTGGCTTGCGATGTGTGGAGATTTCAAAACAAGAAAGAGAAGTGGGTGGCTTTTGTCGGCTTGCTTGAGGGTCGCCCTTATGAAATCTTTACCGGACTCCAAGACGACGAAGAAGGCATCGTGCTTCCCAAAAGCGTGAATACGGGGTGGATCGTCAAGAATCTCAATAGCGATGGTTCATCTCGCTACGACTTTTCTTTCCAAAATAGGAGAGGCTACAAAACCACCGTCGAAGGGCTTTCGGCACGCTTCAACAAGGAGTATTGGAACTACGCCAAACTCATTTCGGGCGTGCTGCGCCATGGTATGCCGGTGGAGAATGTCATTCGACTCATTGACTCTCTCCAGCTCGAAAGCGACGCTATCAACACCTGGAAGGCTGGGGTAGTGCGCGCCCTCAAAAAATACGCCAACAACTTAGGAGATTCCGACGAACCCCTACTTCAAGATTGATGCCACAAGCATCAATTCTTGTTTTCATAGCACCAGTTCTGCTTCAGGTTGCCTCATCGTGCCACGGAGTGATGGCTTGTAGCTTGATAGAGCATCGTTTCCGCTTCACCTCTCCTTTGTCCCTATTTTCATGAATAGTTCACAAACTCAAGTTTTGCTTCAATATTCCCCCCTTGAGATTCGGTTAAACGATCTCCACTTCTACGCCCATCACGGCGTATTGCTCCAAGAGCGTGTAGTGGGTGGCAGATTCACCCTCCAAATTCTTCTAGAGCTTGCGCCCAGTCTTGCCGCATTGGAGCAAGATCAGCTCGAAGGAACGGTGAGCTATGCCGATGTTTACGAGTTGGCAAAGGAAGTGATGGCACAACCTTCACAACTCTTGGAACACGTTGCTGCGCGCTTGTTGCAACAACTCTTCCACCACTTCCCACAAGTGCAACGTGCCACCGTGGAAGTGCAAAAAGACAATCCCCCCATGGAGGCAGATCTCCGAGGATGCAGTGTGCGTCTCTCTGCCACGCGTGCAGAAGATGAGGCTTAATCAATACTTACGTTTCGTCTTCTCTTTAATATCGTGGGAACGCTTCAGTTTCCCCTCTACTTTGTTTATTTCTTCTTTCATCATACCACATTATGTGCATGTCTAAAATCAGAACCCTCCTCTATACCCTCCTGCTAGGGCTTGGATTTAGCCAAGAAACCACCGTTTCTGCCGCTACTTCTCCCGAAGCGCAACCCCAATCTGCCACCACGGGCATCACCCTCAAAGACGTCACAGGCGGAACCATCGCCCCTCAACACGTTTATGGAGTGCATCCCCTTAACGATGGTGAGAGCTATTCTCAACTTTCTGGCGATGGCAAACGCATCGTGCGCAGTTCGTTCAAGACGGGGAAGGAGATTGGGGTGATTTTCGATGTAGAGAAAGCCCGCGGCACCACTAAACTCTCGCACATTGATGGCTACATCATGAGCCCTGACGAGAAGAAAATCTTGTTGCGCACACAGACCAAAGCCGTCTATCGTCGCACTTCCACAGCCGTTTATTACATCTACGATGTGGCAAATGGCAAGTTCTCTCCCCTTTCCGATGGAGGACCTCAGATGTCGCCACGCTTCTCTCCCGATGGCAATGTCGTTGCCTTCGTGCGCGACAACAACCTCTTTGTCGTGAAGCTCCTCTATGGCAATGCAGAAACGCAAGTCACCAAAGATGGCAAGCGCAATGAGGTCATCAACGGTATCCCCGACTGGGTGAATGAAGAAGAATTCTCCACCAATGCTTCTTTCGACTTCAGTGCCGACAGTCAGATGTTGTGCTGGGTGCGTTACGACGAGTCCAAAGTTCCCGTCTATCGCATGCAGATGTTTGAGGGACAATCCCCACGTCATCCCGAATATGCCGAATACCCTGGCACCTACGACTATAAATATCCCATCGCTGGTGCGCAAAACTCCACCGTGTCTGTCCACAGCTACGACCTCAAGAGCCGCGCCACCCGCCAACTCGCAGTGCCCCTTCCCGAAGAGGGCTACATTCCTCGCATCATCGCCACAAGCGATGCCGACAAACTTGCCGTGGTGACCCTCAATCGTCACCAATCGCAGATGGATCTCTACATGGTCAATCCTCGTAGTGGGGTGGCAAAACTCGCCCTTCGCGAAACCAACGAGCGTTATCTCCGCGAATCAGCCTACACCGATTTGCAATTCTATCCGGGACACTTCGCCATGCTTTCCGAAAAGAGCGGTTATCAACACCTCTATTGGTACACCCTCAACGGACAACTCGTGAGTCAAATCACCAAGGGCGACTATGAGGTGAGCGATTTCTATGGCTACGATGCCAAGAATGGACGTTTCTATTTTGCCGCACACAAGGATAGTCCTTTGCAAACTGCCATCTGTTCTGCCAATGTCAAAGGGCAGATGCAACGCCTCACTGCTGAAAGTGGCACGAGTGCAGCGACTTTCTCTTCCGACTTCCGCTACTTCCTCAATGTGCACTCCGCACTCGCCAAAGTGCCCGTGACGACGCTTCGCGAGGGTCACAGCGGAAAAGTGCTCACCACCCTCATTGACAACAAGCAAGTGCAAGAACGTTTCGACAAAATCGGTACTACACAAGAATTCTTCCAGTTCAAACTCGCCGATGGCACTCTGCTGAACGGTTGGATGTTGAAGCCTCGCAACTTCGATGCTACGAAGAAATATCCCGTGGTGATGTATCAATACAGCGGTCCTGGTAGCCAAGAGGTGAAAGACGCTTGGAGCACAGGTTTCTATCCTGGAGGACAGTGGGAAAGTGTGCTTGCCGAAGAAGGATTCATCAGTGTCATTGTCGATGGTCGCGGCACAGGCGCACGCGGTGCACAGTTTGAGAAATGCACTTACTTGCGTTTGGGTGATCTCGAATCGCAAGACCAAGTGGCAGCTGCTCAATATCTCGCCACCTTGCCTTTTGTCGATGCACAACGCATTGCACTCTGGGGCTGGAGCTTCGGAGGTTTCAACACCCTCATGGCAATGACCGACGGACGCCCCGTCTTTCGTTGTGGTGTTGCTGTTGCTGCTCCTTCCAACTGGAAGTACTACGACACGGTCTATACCGAGCGTTATATGCGCACGCCCAAGGAAAATGCCAATTATGAGGCGGTCAATCCCATCGCTCGTGCTGCCAAACTCCATGGCGACCTCTTGCTCATTCACGGCACTGCCGATGACAATGTGCATTTCCGCAACTGCGCTGAGATGTCTGAGGCTTTGGTACAAGCTGACAAGCCTTTCGACATGCAGGTCTACACCAATCGCAACCACAGCATCTATGGTGGCAACACCCGCCACCACCTTTTCAGCCGTATCTTGAACTACCTCAAAGTGCATCTCAAATAATGTTTATCGACACCCATTGCCACCTCTATGCCGAAGAGTTCGACGAAGATCGAGTTGAAGTAGTGGCGCGCGCCCTTGAGGCTGGAGCCGACAAAATCCTCCTGCCCAACATTGATGCTAACACCGTTGGACCCATGTTGGCTGTCTGCGATGAGTGGCACGAACTCTGTCACCCCATGATGGGATTGCATCCCACGGAGCTACCCCCTAATCCCACTCCGCTACTCGACCAGATGGAGCGTATGCTCATGGTTGAAGGCAATCCTTTCATCGCCATTGGCGAAGTGGGCGTAGATTTGTATTGGGATGCGTCGCGCAGAGCAGAACAAATGGAAGTGCTGCGCCGACAAGCCGAGTGGAGCATCCGTTTTCAACTCCCCCTCGTCATTCACATGCGCTCCGCTCATGACGAATTGCTCGAGGTGTTGTCGCCCCTTAAAGACGAACTCCCTGGTGGCATCTTCCACTGTTTTGGAGGAAGTGCCAAAGAAGCCGAAGACCTCCTTGCTTTCGATCGCTTCTATCTCGGCATCGGTGGGGTAGTGACTTTCAAAAAAAGCACCCTTCCAGCTGTTCTCGAAACTACTGTGCCCCTTTCGCGCATCGTCCTCGAAACGGATGCCCCCTATCTGGCTCCCACGCCCTATCGTGGCAAGCGCAACGAGCCCGCACACATTCCCCTCGTGCTCCACAAAGTGGCTGAAGTC
>JABZGM010000104.1 GCA_015259235.1 Alloprevotella sp.
GCTATTTTGAAAACGAACTCCGCGAACTCTCTCACGAAGAGCGCAGAGCCAAAGTGCAGGACTATTGGAAGGAAACGAAACGCCTTTTTGCCTTCATCAGAGCCTGCTACAACGACCAACATCTGTATCACCTCCTTGGCTTGTGCTTTGCATTGAAATTGTGCAAATTGAATGAGCTTGTGGAGTTGAGCAAAATGGAAAAAACAAAATTTCGCAGCGTCATCAAGACGAAGATTAAGGAGAAATTCAAGAATGTGAAGTTGGAGATTTTAAATTACAATGACAATGCTGCCGATATTAAAAACGTGCTCTTGCTCTTCAATGTGCTCACGATGGACCAGCAGGGCAGTCTTTTTCAACAGCGTTTCCCCTTCCACAAATATCACCAAAATGTTTGGAGTCTGGAACACATCCACGCACAAAAGAGTGAAGCTGTGCAGGGCAACATTGGTGAACAATTAGCCAATATGCACAAAGAACTCGAGGAACTCGACAAAGCGGAGATTCCCGAACTGCAATCTCATATTGAGGAAATCTTGGCTCAACTTAAGACACTCCAAAAGAAAGAGTCCCTAAACGAGGAAGATATTCCTACGTTTAATCAACTAATGCTTAACTTCGAAGCCCTTTTCTCTGACGACGCTTCAAGCGGAATGCACGAAATGAGCAATATGGCGTTGCTCACCAAGGACGACAACGCGGCACTCAACAATAGTTGTTTCGCCTATAAGCGCATCGTGTTGCTCCAACTCGAACGAAAGGGGAAGTTCATCCCGCCCTGCACCCACAATGTTTTCCTCAAAGTCTATAGCCCCATCGGTGCGCCTTCCTACAAATGGGGAAAAGCTGACCGAGAAGCCTATCTCAAGGCGATGAAAGAGGTGGTGAAAGAGTTTATCCCAGAAAACTAACCCTTGGTAAAACATTCCTCAGAAAATCATTCCTCCAACAACGAACCCTCCTAAGGATACATGGCTATGAACCAAACATACACGCTGCTCTCGCTTTGCGAAGCCTACCAAAAGATAGAAATTCCCATCATACAGCGCAATTATGTGCAAGGCAATGACAAAACCATCCGATGCCACTTTGTGGACTATCTCGTCAAAGCGCTCACCCAACAGTCCCCAGTAGAACTCGACTTTGTCTACGGGGCTGAACGACAAGACACTCAACTCACAGACAACTGTGCTCCACAAGTGGGCAAGGTGCTCATTCCCCTTGACGGACAACAGCGACTCACCACACTCTGGTTACTCCACGGCTATTTGCTTGCCCTCGAACAGGTGAGCAACAATCCCGAACAACTGTCACCCGAGAAGCGCGAAACACAATGCCAACTCTTGTCGCGCTTTGTCTATGAAACGCGACAGAGCGCGAAGGACTTCTGTGGCTATTGGCTCCAAGAGGTGACACAACGCGCTTGCCCAGAGTTGGTGGACAAGCCTAGTAAATATCTCCGCAACTGCGCGTGGTTCGACCCCGAATGGGAAAAGGAGGGCACTGTGACGGCTATGCTCGGTATGCTCGACGAAGTGGCTTCCAAACGCGCGGAACTTCAAGCGGTGCCGTACGGAAGACTCTCCAAATGCATCCGCTTCTACTATTTGCCCATCGAAAAATTTGGGCTCAGCAACGAACTCTACATCCGTATGAATGCGCGTGGCGAACAACTGACGTCGTTTGAGCATTTCAAATCGTCTTTCTACAAGGTGATCCAGGACCACTCGAGTTTATCTGCCATCAAAGAGAAGATGGAATATGACTGGGTGGACGCGTTGTGGCAGTATCGTCCCAAAGACACGCACGTCACCGACCATCCCTTTATGAAATGCTTGAGTTTTGTGACGGAGGTGCTACACATCAAGGGTTATTCCAAAGGAACTGAGGATAATATACCAACCGTTTATCAAAAGCCAGATGCCGTAAACTATCTTGAGGATACGCTAGACTGCGTGGAACAGTTGAAAGGCATTCAATATGATAATCTCTTGAAAGACAAGAATGCAAAATCTTTCCAAGAGATTCTCGCACGAATGCTCACCCAAGGCACAAAAGACGATATTAAACGCATCCTTCTCTACACCGCCATCGCCTATTTCCATCACCACAACACCATCGACGGCATTGTGCCCTTGTTGAGAGTGGTGCGCAATCTGAGCAAAAATACTAAAACAGAGAATAATCTGACCAAAATCTACAAGTCCTTAGATGAGCTTGTTAAGGTGCCCAATATCTACGACTATCTTGCTCAACTTCAAGGCAGCATCTCTGGTTTTAGCGACACCCAACTGGAAGAAGAAAAGGCGAAAGCCCAACTGCGTTTGGCGCGTCCGGAAGTGAATGTCCTGCTCGACGAAATAGAAGATTTCTTCTCTGGAAAAATCTTCAACCTCCTCTGCGAAGTAGCGGAAACGGCAACGCTCAACGAATGGGTGGAGCAACCTCAACGGATTGATTTAGATACCTTACAACGCACCTTCAAGGCTTACCAAAGTCTCAGCGAGATGCCGCGCATCGAAGTCACTCAACATAGCCATCTCTTCAAAGACACCACACACTGTGGTTTCCGCGAGATTCTAGGGGACTTGCTCATGACGGACATTTACCAAGAAGACACTGTGCGCAACAGATATCAGCTCAGACCCGATTGGAGAACTGCTCGCCCTATGTTCCATTTCATCAAAGGGTTTGCCGATTTCTGGCAAGAGGGAGAAAAAGGGACTTCCCTTTTTGTGGACTCTCTCGCCGCCTATTGCGAAAAGGTGGAACGCGAAAAGATTCAGACTCTCATCGCCCAAACACAGGAGGACTTGTCTTCCCTCACTCACCCTGGCGAACAGTTGTTTGTCTACTACGTCATCACGCGCCGACTGATGCAGCTCTCTGCTCACGATTTCTTTGCCTATGGCGAATGGGGGGACAGAGCCAACAACTTTGCGTGGCTTCCCCTCCCCTCCAACCAACAAGGCAACCCTACCTATCGTTCTCTCTTCTCTCAGGGCATTGTGCTCTCTAAAGCAGAGGGCGAAACGGCTTCTACTCGAATGATTTATCAGAAATACAAAGACCAGTTCCGCTATTCCTATGGTCTAAGAGAAGGGGTGGCTCTTCCTCCCGAATACTCGAAATATCCCAACTACGACCAATTAACCTCCGACCCTCTCTCCACCCTCAAGGAATGGGCAAAGTAGACGTTAGAGGGTAGACGTTAGAGGCTCGCGCGGTTGGGCTCAAATCTCTAGAAAGACTAGCTCTCCTAGGAATCGAGCCACTCCGTGGCGAGCAGAAAGGGTCTGCGCCCCCTAACGTCTAACCACTATTTCCCCTCCATTTATTTTTGTTTATCCCAAATAACCCTTAACTTTGTGGCAGAGAAAAGGATAACACCATCCACAGAAACAACAGACCCCACAACAACTGCCCGTGATCCCATTAGGCAGCTCTTCAGCAAGAAGAGGTAACAGGGGACCAACTTTATGAGATTTAACTCTACTTTTCGCGCACTCAGTGCAACCTTCATTGTGCTCCTCTGCACTCTCTTCGCTGCTCCCTTGAGCGCAAAGGCACAAGAAAAAGAAGCCTACGTGGTACAGAGCCAAGATGAAACCACCTTGACGTTCTATTATGACGCAAACATCTTAAACCATGAGGGCACGGTATTCCCCATCGACGAAACCCAATCGGATGAGGAAGGCGGTTATGGCTATCCCATATGGGCTGGCACTTTGAAAGAAGCCAACACTTTGGTCAAAAAAGCAAAGTTTGACGCCTCCTTCAAGGACTATCTCCCCACCAGCATCGGAAGTTGGTTCTACAACTGTCAAGCCCTCGAAACCATCGAAGGACTTGAAAATCTCAACACCTCCAACGTGCAATACGCATATTCCATGTTTATCAACTGCGTGAGTTTGAAAGTGCTCGATCTCTCCTCTTGGGACATGAGCAAGGTCACCGACATTGCAGAAATGTTCTACAACTGCTCCGCCCTCACCACCATCTATAGCTCTGGCGCTTGGAAATGCGAAGCATCCACCGATATGTTCACCAACTGCGATGCTCTCCAAGGCGCCGTGAAGTATGATGCGAGCAAAACGGACGTTTCGATGGCAAATCATGAAGGCTATTTCACGAAGAAAGCTCCCACTGCCCTCTCCCGCACTGTCCTCAATGCGCACAAGGCGAAGGGCATCTACACGCTCCAAGGCAAACGCGTGGATGGTAAACGCCAACACCTCCCCGCTGGCATCTACATCGTTGATGGCGTCTTAGAAGTTAGACATTAGACGTTAGAGGTTAGAGGGTCGCAGACCCTTTTATGCTCGGGGTCGCAGACCCTTTTTCGCTCGCCACGGAGTGGCTCGGGCACATTAGACGTTAGAGATTATACGTTAGAGGTTAGAAGGCTCGCGCGGTTGGACTCATCTCCGCAGGGCTCTAACGTCTAATCTCTAACGTCTAAATTCTATTTTTTTAGTATCTTTGTCCTTGACAATAACCATCTCCACCCTAGATATCATGAATGCAAGAGAATATATGATTGTTGACCTGGAAAGAAAGGGCGACAAGCGCATGTTTATCACCGAACAAGTGTCCTCGATTCAACGCAACGAGCAAGGACTGTGGAGCGTGGTGTTCGGCACTTCGCGGAGGGTATTTCGCTACAACCCTGCGCGATTGCTCTGCCTCACCAACCCAACGAAAGTGGACATCCGAAATAAAGGACTCTACGTTCGCAACAAACGCATCAGAGAACCGCAAGAGGTGCTCTGCTTCTCGGAGGGTAAGCACACCTTCTATCGCGTGACCAACCGATATGGCTGCAGCGAATGTGTGGAAGAAGCGCAGGTGTATATCACACGCACCCCTATAGACAAAAACGGAGGTTCGACGTGGGATTACCTCAAGAAGTTGGCAGAGGAGACAGGACTTCGCTCTGAAGACGAAGAACAAGAAGGGGATGCCGGCATGAACTCCCTCTCCGAGCAGTATGGGTGGGTAGATGTGAAGCGCGACAATGTGCCGCTCGCACAATATCTGGGGGACAAGCGTGAGCTGACTAGGCACAAATTGCCGAAAGTGGTGTATTTCCCCTTTGGGTGCAATGCCAGTCAAAAGGCGGCGGTGGAAGCTGCGCTCACGCATCAAGTGAGTGTGGTGCAAGGACCTCCGGGTACTGGAAAAACCCAAACGATCCTCAACATCATCGCTAACCTTTTGTTGGTGAACAAGACGGTGATGGTGGTGTCGAACAACAATTCGGCAGTGGCAAACGTGGTGGAGAAACTGGAACGTGAAGGACTGGGCTTTCTGGTGGCAACACTCGGAAAATCTGAAAAACGGGATGAATTCATTCGGCAACAACAGCTTTGCTATCCCGACATGAGTGCATGGAAGGTGGAGCAAAGTTCGGTGGTGAAACAAGAGGTGCAATCGTCACTCGCTGCTGTGTCGCAAGGATTTGACGACCAAACCCAGCGTGCTCTGCTACAAGCTGAATTGGATGCTTTGCTCACTGAAAAGCAATATAACGACCAGTGGCAAAACACAAGTGAGAAATATGATGGGCTCAAACGGAAGCCTTCGGCAAAACTCCTGCAACTGCTCCTAGCGTGCAAGATGAAGACGGAGCGCGAAGAAACCTTCAGTCTGTGGCAACGGATGAAATGGGCTTTCACCTTGGGCACTCCTCTCTTCACATGGCTCAAAGAGCAGCCTTCGCTACTGATAGCGCCGCTGGAAAGTGCCTACTACGAAGCGAGGGAAGGAGAAATCTGCGCGAATCTGGCGCGCATCAATGCTCGCCTGCAAGGGATGGATGTGCAAGCGTGTGTGAAACGTCTGCAAACTTCGTCGTTGCAGCTGCTCAAACACCAAATCGAGAAACGCTATGCTCACCGCACGCGCCCCATGTTTAGCAAGAAAGACATCAGACACAACACCGAAGCCTTGCTCCAAGAATATCCTGTGGTGCTGAGCACTACCTATTCTGCCAAACGGTGTTTGAGTCCTGACCTTGTGTTTGACTACGTGATTATGGACGAGGCTTCGCAAGTGGACATCAAGACGGGAGCTTTGACCCTGTCGTGTGCCATGAATGCCGTCATTGTGGGCGATACGCAGCAACTGCCCCAAGTGGTGGACCGAACCCAACGGCACGCCATCGAAGCCATCTTGAGCACCTATCAGGTGGAGGAGCCTTACAATGCCGCCACACATAGTTTCTTGCAGTCTTGTCTAGAGGTGTTCAAGGATGCGCCCGTCACTTTGCTCAAAGAGCACTATCGCTGTCATCCGAAAATCATAGAATTTTGCAACCAACGATTCTACGGCGGACAGCTCATCGCCATGACCCACGACACGGGGGAGGAGGATGTGCTGCGAGTGGTACGCACGGTTAAGGGAAATCACGAACGCACAAGCTATATTCACCCGGAGAGTGCCGCCACAGGTTCGCACATCAACCCACGAGAAGTAGAGGTGATTCGCCAAGAAGTCATGCCGCTTTATGCCGAAGACGAGAGTGTGGGCATCATCACTCCCTATCGCGATCAAGCCTGTCAAATCAATCGGGCTTTGCGACAAGACCTAGCAAGCACGGTGCACAAATATCAGGGACGTGAGTGCAACACCATCATCATGAGTATGGTGGACAGTGTGCCGACACCTTTTTCCGACGATGCACAACTGCTCAATGTGGCAGTGTCGCGTGCCAAATCTCGGCTTTGCATCGTGGTTTCGGGCAATGAGATTCCCCACGACTCCAATTTGGGACAACTCATCGCGTATGTGGACTATCATAATTTTGAGATTAGAGAGAGTAAGCTCCACTCTGTCTTCGACCTTCTCTATGAGCAATATACCGCCGAACGCATAGCCTTCTTGGAGCAGCACCCACCGGTGTCTGAGCATTTGTCGGAAACCTTGGTCTACTATACGCTGCAGGATGCTTTGTCGGCTTTGTCGTGGAGGCAAATGAGGGTGCTGTGCCACTATCCTTTGTCAAGACTCATTGGCGAATGCCACGCACTCAATGAGCAAGAGCGTGCTTTTGCCCATCACCCTCTCTCGCACGTTGACTTTTTGGTCTACAACGTTTTGACTCACCAGCCGCTCCTTGCCATCGAAGTGGATGGATGGCACTACCACCAACAACACGCGACCCAAAGTGCGCGCGACGAACTCAAAAATGAGATTCTCGCAAAGGTTGATTTGCCTTTGCATCGCCTTTCCACCACCGACATCGTCACCCTCGAAACGATGATGTCCTTGCTTCAACAGACATTAGAGGGTAGACATTAGAGGGTCGCAGACCCTTTTATGC
>JABZGM010000105.1 GCA_015259235.1 Alloprevotella sp.
ACCTAGGCTTTTGAAACCTAGGTGATTAGTAAGTAGTATTTCTGTTGAAGCTGATTAGTTGCTAAAACGCTTGGCTGCGCGAAGCAGGTGTCGAGCATTTGAGATAATCTCTTGCGTTTCTTGAAGTGTGCTAAGATAGAGCAACGCAATGTTAAGGCTGCTCTCATCACGCTGTATGCGGTCTTGGAGAGAGTGACGCACCCCTGAAACATCGTTTTTGAGTATGCTACCCTGCACTAATACCTCATCGCTGTTGCTAAAGTCGTTATTGGCGATAGAAGTTTGGATGGCCTCCAAGAATTGAGAAGTTCGTTCCATGATTGGGACGTATTCTTTGACAAACTCTTCGGGAAGTGGATTGAAGTTGTTGTCCACGTGCTCTAGAATTGGCTCAAGCATACGTTTCAAGCCGTATAAAATCTGAGACAAGCTGTTGGTGCCAAGATAGAACCAAGTATTTTTCTCAACAGCTTGCAAGCGATCAATTTTACGCATACCGATAATTTCCTTACGGCGATAGCGTTTCCACATATCACGCTCGTCTTTGAGCAAGGTTCAGCCGTACGAATGGAACGGATACTGTCGTTCATCAAGCCTTGAGCAATGCCCTCAAAGATTTCTCGTGAAGCTTTGAGTAAATGTACTTCTGTGAGTTGGCAATGTTGTAAGAGGAGTTTCCAAGTTTCGCCCTTATCACGCGTGTTCATCATTTGGCGGAACAAGGTATCCACATTTTCTGATTGTTGCTGCTTCTTCTTAAAGGCGCGGTTGTTGGCAATCATCGTGAAAATAATGATTCCAATGACACAAACCATAGCAATGAATCCTCCAAAGTGGTTAAGGCTTGCAATGAGGAAAGCCATAATGAATGCAGCACCCGCAGTTATAAACCATCCACCGATAACAGTCATCACCCCAGTGATGCGATAGACAGCGGTTTCACGTCCCCAAGCTCGGTCTGCCAAAGAAGAACCCATGCCAATCATAAACGCCACATAAGTAGTTGAGAGGGGAAGTTGGAATGATGTGCCGATAATGATGAGTAGACCCGAGAAAACGAGGTTTACACTTGCACGCACCAAATCAAAGTCAGCATTGGTTTCTTCAATACCCTCTTTGCTGAAACGTTGATTCACCCAATTAGCCACGGGCTCTGGTACATGTTTCACTACATGGCTACTAAAATTGAGCACATTACGAACGAGTCTTCTAGACATTTTAGAAGATGAGAATACCTCTTCACTCTCACTCTGACTAGAGAGGTCAAGCGTACGCTGTACAACTTGTTGTGCCTTTTTAGAAGTCCAAATGGCTACTGTCATAATCACTCCTGCACCAATGAGGAACCATTGTACATTGGGCAAAGACGAATCTCTTGACAAAACAGTCATTTTGTGAGCAGCAGCTGCAACGTCGCCAGCATTACTGAAATCAAGGTAACTTTCCAAACCAGCAAGAGGAACTCCGATAAAGTTTACCAAGTCGTTACCAGCAAAGGCAAGTGCCAAGGCAAAAGTGCCGAGCAATACAATGATTCTAAAGATATTCACGTGCATCAAGTGCAAGATTTGCACCAAAACCGTGGAACCAATGAAAGCGTAAAGAAGAAAGAGGAATGAATGTTCGTTTACAAAAAGTGCAAACGGTGATCCTTGGAAGAAAGAAGCGTTCTTCAAACTAACCGCAAGGATAAAATAAATAATCAAAGTGACAGAGAATCCACCATATAAGGCGATGCTCCAACGCTGATGCTTTTTATAATTGAAGGTAAAGATGATACGCGTTATCCACATCACAATCAATCCAACAACAAAAGCGATGGCAACGGAAAGGAATATGCCCACAATTACCGTAAGAGCCTTGTCGGTATTGATAAGTTGTGAGTAAGCCATTCCATCTTTGACAATATAGGTAAGTGCCAACGCTGTGGAACCTCCTAGCAGACCGAATACCAATGAAACGGTTGTTGATGTGGGAAGGCCAAGCGTGTTGAAAATGTCAAGCAATATGACATCAGTTGCACTTACTGCCAGGAACACGCACATCACATCGGCAAAGGAATAGTGTTGCGGTTGCAAAATCCCATGTCTGGCAACGTCCATCATACCTCCCGAGGTGGAAGCCCCAAGGAAGATGCCGATAGCAGCAACAGACAAAATGACTTTGAACTTTGCTGCTCTCGCCCCTGCTGCAGGCGCGAGGAAGTTCACGGCATCGTTAGCAACTCCGACACTGAGGTCGAACACTGCTAAAATCAAAAGGAAGCCGAGTACTACAAGATACAGAGAATCCATGAAAAAAGAACTGTTGAATTGAGTTGAATTAGTTTCATTTCCTTGGCAAAGATACACGATGTTGAGAAAATACGCGGTACTTTTGAGGAAAAAAATGGCTGTTCACTTTAATCTTTCTCTTGAACGCGCACCAACAAACTGGTCTGAATCCATGTTTCTGTGCCATCGCTGGTTTGCACTCTAGCCCATCCTTTTGCTGCATTTTCTTGCAGATAGACTACACTTCCGCTGGGAAGAACGATTTCTTTCTTTGCATTTGTCATGGGAGAAGCATAAGATTGAGCTTCTTCAGCAGTTACAACAGCAAGATGATTGTGATAAAAACGGTAACGTTGTGCCACTGCAAAAATAGTACACATCACAAATGCTATAATAAAGAAGAAAGTTGCAAACAAAGCACTTTTCTGCAGAATATGATGCGAAGCTGTTCTAAAAAGAGTCCAACCAACAAAAGCAAGTAGGAGAAAGAAAAAGGAAAATGCAGTCCACCTCTTTACACTCCCTAGGTTGAGCAACAAAGTAAACGGACTTTCCCACGGCTGACTCTCTAAAGTCGTTGTACCAGGAGCGATTTTCTGTTGCGTAAGTTGCAAATTATATCGTGCATCTTCATTTGCAGGATCGATGCGCAAGCAACGTAAATAAGCAATCACCGCTTCTGAGTACTGCTTCAGCCGATAATTCGCATTTCCCCAATTATAATAGTTTTCCGCTGTTGGTGTTTCTTGAACCGCTTTTTTGAAGAAAACCACAGCATCGACATAGTTTTGCTCTGTATAGGCTTTTTCGCCTTGCGCTGCAACCGACTGTCCCCATGCAACGATGGAAAACAGTGACCAAAGGACGGTGATGAAAAAGAGGTACTTTGTGCGCATAAAACAATTATCTAATGACATCATTGAGAGAATGGAGGAGTTCATTGGCTCGCTGATAAAGTTCGTGACGAGCATGATCGGTAGTGGGCGCGAAACGTCCGAAATCAATATCGGACAGTAGCGTTATTGTCTGTTCTATTAGGTCATCTTCAGCACCAAGCAGCGCCAATTGTTGTTTGATGACTTCTAGAGTAAGGGCAGCTCTATCTTGCTTGAGTTTTTCAGCCAAATAATCTGTAATGGCTGCAGAAAGAACGTCATAGAACTTTGATGTATCAGGAGAATGGAGCAACGATTCTGCTTGACGCAGGCGTTTATGTGCCTTTTTGCTTGCACGTTTCACTGTTTTTCCTTCTAAATCTGAATGTGCTAACCAGAGTTTATGGACGTAACGGCTTGCGAATGCACAGACAACAAAGGAAAGCAACAGCAAACACCAATAGCTCCAACTACCTATCCACAAGACACCATCATCAGAAAAAGTTTCTCCATTATTGATTACTATGGGCTTTATATCTTCTGTGTTTGCAGATGAAATGGGAGCATAAGCTTTGGTTCCTTTCTCAATGTTGAGGGTCAAAGCTTGCGTATTTGTTGTAACGTACTGCTTTGTTTGAGGATCAAAGTACACCAATTTTATAGGCGGTATGGTGAACGCACCTATGTTTCTTGGTACAAATGTATAGTCAAACTCCATTGAGCCATCAATACCACCAGGAGTTATGCGTACTTTATCGTTTGTTTTTGGGGAATAGGTATCAAATCCTTTGGGAAAATCAACAACAGGAGTTTTGACTAATTTGAGGTTTCCAGTACCGCGAACCACCACACGCAAAGTTGCCACATCATTTGTTTTAGGCATCGGTGTTATCAACGATGCACTAATGGACAACTGCCCTACTCCTCCAGAGAAATCTGCAGGTTGAGGCTGAGGCAAAGGCAGCACTTCAATAGAAACAGCAGGAGCAGAGCGTTGAAGATCGACCTTCATACTTCCTCCGCCATTGAAAAAAGCGTCAATCTCATCAATACCAGTGGAACGTTGCTCAATAGCACAATCAAAAGGTAGTGCAGGTATGGTGAGTTTACCAGACTGTTGAGGAAAGATGAGATATTGTAAGTTTGTTCCTACGCGGTAAAGCTTACCACCAATGCTGGCCGCTTCTGGATGGAGATTGCGAGGCAATTCTATTTCTTGCGTCCAAAAACCTTTCATATCAGGTTTACCAGAGGGCATGATATTGACAACAGCAACCCCCTCGCGAATATGATAGCGATAGCTCAATATGATAGGCTCTTGCTCATAAATCCGTTGTTTAGAAGCTTCTGCTGTGAAATAGACATCTTTTGCGCCTATGTGACTCCCATAATTAGGAACATCTTGTACACCACGAGAAGACGCCGCAGAAGAATTAGCGTTGGGGGAACTTTTCCCAGAAACTTGAATTTTAAGCGGATTTGTCTTGTAGACTTTGCCTTGCGCATGAATAGAAGCACTACCTACTTCTAGCGTGCCATTGTGTTTGGGAGCAAGGATATAGGTATAGATGGTTGAAGCCGAAGTCTTTGTTCGGCCGTTGATAATTACAATGCTGTTAGAAGTGGAAACATTAGGACCCGCTAACACATCAAAGTCGGCTAAAGAGGGTTGCTGAAAATTGCTACCCTCTGCGCCATTGAGTTCAAACTGCAGTCTAATTTGTCCGTTGATGTCTATACGATTGGGAGCATTTACTTTGAATGTCACTTGCCCCACTCCATAAAGTGTAAAAAGAAAAGTGACGAGAAGACTTAGAAATCTACGCATTATTGCAATGTCGTTATGGAGAATAGCGAAATTCGCTCTTGTTTACCAATTCTTATTGAGTTGTTTTTGACGCGGTTGTCCAGCACGTTGCAACTTGTTGCGCGTTTGTTGCTCCGCTTGCTGGGATAGATTTATCAATCTGTCCGCATTGTCTTTGCTCATCCCCCCTTTTTGTTCTTGCTGTTGTGACTTTTCAGGTTGGGATTTCTGTTGGTCTGGCTTATTCTGTTGTTTATTTTGTTCCTCTTTCTTCTGCTTGTTATCGTGCTTATTTTGCTGCTTCTCTTGTTGTTCCTCTTTTTTCTGCTTTTGGCAAAGAACTAAGTTGTAGCGAGTATCATCATCATGCGGATTGTTTCTCAATGCTTCTTTGTAGAAATCAATTGCTTTATCAAATTGCTTGTTCAAATGATAAGCCACTCCAACATTGTGATAGGACAAAGCACGGAGATATTTATTTGATTCTCCCTTAGCAGCTATTTGATATTGCTCTAGCGCCGCTTGGATGTTTTTTTGCGCCATATAGACATCCCCAAGATTAAAAGCAGCGCGCGCACTTCTCGGATTTAGTTTCTGGGCTTTTCTATATTCCACCTCGGCTGTTTTGTAGTCGCCTCTCATAAAAGCACGATTGCCTTGATGCAGATGTCTCCATTCTGCGGATTGCGCTGCTGCCTGCAAGGCAATGAAACAAAAGAGAAAAAGAATAATTCGTTTATACATTGTCAAATCTCCTATGAATATGAGGTCGAGAATTTGCGTTATCTGCGTAGGAATGAGATTTTGTTCCACCAATTCTGTTGCCGTTCAGCAAAGAAGAGTTCAGCCAGCAAAACAAGAATTAGTAGCGCTGCAACCCAAGGAAAAAGTTCATTGGGAGTACTATCGTTTGCATACGCAGATTCTGTCTGTTGCAATTGAGACAAAGCTTGTTGCAGTTGGTCTTGGGCTGCATTTGTACCGTCAACATGGATGAATACTCCTTTTCCCGCTTGAGCCAGTTCCACACACGCTTTCTCATTAAGGGCTGTTTTTACAATGGCACCCGTGTTATCAGTCAAAGGACCATTGGCAGTGGGTATTTCTGCACCTGATGTACTACCAATTCCGAGAACAAAGACTCGCTTTCCAGAGTTAGCTGCCGCTTTTGCTGCTTCCAATGCTCCTTCTTCGTGGTCTTCTCCATCGGTGATGACAACTATTGCTTTGCCAACTTTCTTGTTATTGCTAAATCCTTTCTCTGCTAATTCTATTGCAGCTCCAATGTTTGTACCTTGGAGAGATACCATATTGGTAGACACTTGATCGAGAAATAGGTTGGCACTGACCAAGTCATTTGTCAAAGGAAGAATCGGATAAGCCTCTCCAGCAAAAATGTTGAGGCCTACTCTATTATTCTGCATCCGTTCAGACAGTGTAGAAATCAAAAGTTTACTACGCTCAAGTCTTGAAGGCTGTACGTCTTGCGCCAACATTGATTGCGAAACGTCTAAAGCAAATATAACCTCAATGCCTTGTTTCTTAATGGGTTTCCCAGCAGTCATCCCATACTGAGGTTGAGCCAACAATAGTATGGTTAAAGTGATTGCCAAAAGATGGAGCAACAACTTGACAACCATACGAAAAGTTGAAATTCCTGGTGCTAGTCGCAAGAATAAGACACGATTTCCCCATAATGCTTGGCGCTTACGATTGAGCCACTGAGAATAGACAAACAGTCCACCCAATATAGGCAAAATGAACAAAGCGTATAAGTATTCTGGATGTGCGAATTGAAACATATTATTATGGAATACGGCGAAGCCAAGTGAGACGAAGCAGAATTTCAATCAATAACAAGCCGAGAGCAGCCCAAGCAAAAGATGGATAAGCCTCATAGTACTTATTATAATGGTGTTTTTTCAGTTTGGTGCGCTCTAATTTATCAATATCTTGATATATACTTCTCAATTCTTTCTTCGATGATGCTGCATAATACAAGCCTCCCGTAGCCTTCGCAATGCTTTTTAGCGTGGCTGGATCCATGTCACTTTTCACATTGGCATAGTAATAACTCCCATCAGGTAGAATCCCAACTGGTTGTCTCACCATACCTTGTCGGCCTACTGCAATGGTGTAAACTCTAACTCCTTTTTGCTTCGCTATTTCTGCAGCTGTAAGGGGGGAGATGTCTCCAGCATTATTTGCACCATCAGTGAGAAGGGTGA
>JABZGM010000106.1 GCA_015259235.1 Alloprevotella sp.
CAAAAGATAGCAGAATCCGCCTACACGATAGATTTGGCGAGACGGACTCTCCATGCCACACGCATTTCACTGTCACGCTAGCGCTTCGGCATTCCCCTAGGAAGAGGACAACAACTGCGCCCTCATTTTCCGACAAACACTCTCCTCGAAGACCTATTATCTATCTCGCCCACCTATTATATATAAGGAGTAAGTCTCGATATATAAGAAGTAGCCCCACGGAGAGAGGGAAAATGCCTGCGTCTAGACCTTTCTTGCTTTGAAAGTTCCACCAAAATTCCTTTAACCTATAATGAAACGATTTTACGCACTGTTCTTCCTGTGCTGTGTATGGGCGGTAAATGCCTTAGCACAACTCGCTCCTGAGTTTTCAACTCCCGAAAAACCGGTCTATTTTCGCATACAATTTACCCAAGGTAATGTGTTTCTCTCCGATGAAGGCAATGGCAATCTGCTGAAATCTCAAGTGGCACTGCCCGTAGAGGCTCAGAAATTCCAGTTTATCGGCACCAAAGACAAGTGCGTCTTGCGCTCTGCTCTCGGACACTATGTGACGATGCAACAAGGCACTGCCCCCGATGGTCGCGGCGGACAATTTTTCGCAGCAACGACTGATGCCCAAAAAGCGGTGAGCTTTGCCCTCAAGCCCCAAGGCAAGGGATATGAATTGGCGCATCTGGGCATAGCCAGCAATAACTATATGAACCTCTTTGGAGGTGGTGGCGCAGACCGTGTGCTAGGTGTATGGAGTTTTGGCGATAAAAACAATGCTTTTTTGCTCAAATCCAGTGACACAAAGGTGACGATGCCCGACCGTTATACGGGCTATCACAATGTGGTGCGTGCCATGGGGGAATATCCTTTGGCTGGTGTATCGACTTTTACCCCCAAGAACCCCCTCACCCTTTGGTATCCCTCACCTGCCAACGCGGGTTCTAACCCCTGGATGGAATACAGTTTGCCCATCGGCAACGGACAGTTGGGCGCGTGCATCTTTGGTGGCGTGAAAACTGACGAAATCCAATTCAACGAAAAGACGCTTTGGTGGGGCACTCCTAAGGACATGCAACGCCAAAGTGGCGATGGTCCTGTGTCGGGCTTCGGAAGCTACCTCAATTTTGGTGGACTTTTCGTGCAAAATCTCAATGCGAACCTTTCGCAAGTGAAAGACTATGTGCGCTATCTCGACATCGAAACAGCCGTGGCTGGGGTGAAATTCACCGACCAAACCGGTACGCAATATACGCGTCGCTATCTTTCGTCACAACCCGATGGCGTGATTGCTGCCCTCTACGAAGCTGAGGGCGCAAACAAGCTCGATTTGCAATTCACCCTCATCTCTGGCGATACGCTCAAAACGAAGAAAACACAATACGCTGCCGATGGTTCGGGCTGGTTTGCTGGAAAATTGCCCACCGTCTTCCACAACGCGCGCTTCAAAGTGGTGCCTGTGGGTGGCACCATGACGGCTACTGCTGACGGTATTGTGGTGAAAGGCGCGAACAAAGTACTGGTGATTCTCGCTGGGGGTACGTCATTCGACCCCATTGCTCCCTCACGTACCAAAGGCTCTGCCGAAGACCTCAACACGCGCATCGCCACTCTCGTGGACAATGCTGCGAAGAAATCGTTTGAAGCTATCGAAGCTGCCAACATTGCCGACCACCAATCTTATATGGGTCGCGTGGCGTTCCATCTCGAAGGTGCGGCTTCTCAGCGCAATACTAAGGACTTGGTGGACTATTATAGTGCAACGCCCAACAACCGCAACACACCCGATGGCTTGTTCCTAGAACAACTCTACTTCAACTTTGGTAGATACCTCAGCATCTCTTCTAGCCGCGGTGCAATGCCTTTGCCTAACAACTTGCAAGGTATTTGGAACAACCGCCACGATGCGCCTTGGAACTCTGACGTGCACAACAACATCAATGTGCAAATGAACTATTGGCCCGCAGAACCTACGAACCTTTCGGACTGCCATCTGCCTTTCCTCAACTACATCATCAACAATGCGCAGAGCGAAGGTTGGCAACGTGCAGCGCGCGAGTTCAACAAAATCAACGGAAAGCCCAACAAGGGTTGGACGGTCTTCACAGAGTCTAACATCTTTGGCGGTATGTCCACTTGGAGCAGCAACTACTGCGTGGCAAATGCTTGGTTGGTTTATCACCTCTGGCAGCACTATCGCTACACCCTCGACCAAGAATTCCTCCTCCGTGCATGGCCCGCTATCTGGGGAAGCGCAGAGTTTTGGATTCACCGTCTGAAGAAAGCCACCGATGGCACGTATGAAGCCCCCAACGAATGGTCACCCGAATATGGTCCTACACAAGATGGTGTGGCGCATGCGCAACAGTTGATTACCGAAAACTTGCAAATCGCTCACGATGTCGTGGAGATTTTGGGTGCGAAAACCGTAGGTATCTCAGATGCTGACCTCAAGCTCCTCAACGATCGTCTGACTCATCTCGACAAGGGTCTGCGCATCGAGAAATATCGCAACGACTGGGCACAAAATGAAGCCAGAGAACGCGGCATTTCTAAGGACACTCCTCTCTTGAAAGAATGGAAATATAGCGACTATCGCGCTGGACGCGACGTGAACCACCGTCACCTTTCTCACCTCATGTGCCTCTATCCCTTCAGCCAAGTGCAAGAAGGCGACAAGGGTTTCTATGAAGCTGCGAAAAACTCTCTCGCCCTCCGCGGTGATGATGCCACTGGTTGGTCCATGGGATGGAAGACCAATCTCTGGGCACGCGCAAAAGATGGCAATCATGCTCGCCGTATTCTGAGCAATGCGCTGAAGCACGCGCAAGCTACTCACGTGGTGATGTCGGGCGGTGGCGTATATTACAACCTTTGGGACGCACATCCTAGTTTCCAAATCGATGGTAACTTCGGCGTCACGGCTGGTGTTGCGGAGATGTTGCTGCAAAGTCAGAATGAAGTCATCGAGATTCTCCCTGCTCTGCCCTCTGATTGGACTGCTGGTTCCATCACGGGATTGAAGGCAGTGGGCAACTTCACTGTCGACATCACTTGGAAGGGCGGTAAAGCTGCGATGGTCAATATCACTTCTCACAAGGGCACTGCGCTTCGTGTGAAGGGGGCTGACCTCGCTAAGGTGAGTGTGATGCTCAATGGCAAAGAGGTGCAACCTCAACTTGCTGCGGGCATCGATGCTAAACAGCAGGTTTATGAAATCCCTGGCGTGAAAGCTGGCGACAAAGTGGTGATTGACTACACGAAACCTACGGCTATTGGTGGCGTGCTCGCAGCAAATAGTCTGAAAACCGCCTCTGTAGCCTCTGCCACTGCTCAAGTCTATGACCTCTCTGGCAGACTTGCCCACGCTTCTACCCAAGGCATCCTCATCGCGCAAGGTAAGAAGGTGATAAAATAGACGTTAGAGGGTCGCAGACCCTTTTATGCTCGGGGTCGCAGACCCTTTTATGCTCGCCACGACAAGCGTGGCTCGAGCATTAGACGTTAGAATTTAGACGTTAGACGTTAGAAATCAGAAGTAAGTTCTTAGACATCGGAATATCATTGCGTATTCCGATGCCTATTTTACAAGATATATCACAACAATGAACAAAATACTACCCCTCCTCGCACTAGCTGCCACCGGTACTACCGCCATGGCGCAAAGTGAACTTCCCACTTTTACAGCCAAAGACAAACTAGAAGCTGCCACTTACTACCACATTCGTTTCAAGAATGGGGGTGTGGAACTCGTGGACAAAGGCACAAATGCTAAATTGTCTACGGCATACGGTCGCAAGAATAACGCACAACTCTTTGCGTTTATCGGTACAAAAGACAACTTTGTGCTCCGCAGCAAAAATGGTAACTACCTTGCTTACCTAAACAACCGCATGACAAGTGTGAAGGAGGCAACTAAAGCAGAAGCTCTTTCCATTCTCAATAGCCCCACATTTGGCGAAGGATACTACGTGATTGCGCGCAAAAGCGATAGCGGAAATTCGTTCAATCCCAATGGAGGTACGGGCGTAGGCAAAGAAATTGGCTTTTGGGAGAACGCAGATGCCAACAACTCTCTCTACTTTCCCCTTCCCGATGACGTGCCCTCTCCCACTTATTCGGCATATCGCGACGAATTTACCACAAAGGAATATGGCTTTACCCGCAACAATTCCTTCTCTCCGGAACGCCCCCTCACACTTTGGTACTCAAAACCTGCTATGGGGACATCCAATCCCTGGATGGAATACTCACTCCCCTTGGGTAATGGTCACCTCGGAGCCAGTCTTTTTGGTGGAATTAAGGTGGATCAAATCCAGCTCAACGAGAAAACCATCTGGACGGGTACGCCCACTGACATGGGAGGCTACGGCGCTTATCGCAACCTCGGTGGTATCTTTGTGCACGACCTCAGCGATAACTTCGATAAGACGACAAAGAAGGCGAGCGGATATTCTCGTTTCCTCGACATCGAACGCGGTATTGGCGGAGTAGACTATTCCGACAAAGCAGGTACGAAATACGAACGCCGCTATTTCTCTTCTGCCCCCGATGACGTGGTAGCTGCCCACTATAAAGCCACAGGTGCCAACAAACTTCACCTCCGTTTTGCCCTCGTGGCTGGAGAAGATATCAATGCGTCTGACCCCAAATACGACAACAACGGAGAAGCGTTCTTTGCCGGCAAACTCCCCACGGTGTATTACAACGCACGCATGAAGGTGGTGCCCACTGGAGGTACGATGACCGTGACGAAGGAAGGTGTGGAAGTGAAGGATGCCACCGAAGTGAAGGTGATTTTCTCCGCAGCTTCTACCTTTGATGGTAGTGTACCCTCACGCTCCACTGGTGATGCCTCCACAGTTGCTGCAAAGGTGCAAGACATTGTGACAAAAGCAGCCGCAAAATCTTGGGCAGAACTCGAGAGTGCGCACGTGGCTAATTTTGAAAGCTACATGGGACGCGTGAAACTCAATCTCGACGATGCTTCCACCAAACAACACACTGAGTCGCTCATCAACTACTACAACGGCAATTCTCGCAACAGAGATTCTAAAGATGGGCTTTTCCTCGAACAACTCTATTTCAACTATGGTCGCTACTTGATGATTTCTTCGAGTCGTGGTGCCATCAATGTGCCCTCCAATCTGCAAGGTATTTGGAACGACAAGGCAGATGCGCCTTGGAACTCCGACATCCACACAAACATCAACGTGCAGATGAACTATTGGCCCGCAGAAACGACAAATCTCTCCGACTGCCACCTCCCCTTCCTCAACTATATCCTCGACAACTACAAAGGAGAAGGCTGGCAGAAAGCCGCGCGCTGGGGAAGCGATGGTCAAAAAGTGGGTTGGACGGTCTTCACCGAGAGTAACATCTTCGGAGGTATGAGCACCTGGGGCAACAACTACAAGGAAGTAAATGCTTGGTATTGCACCCACCTTTGGGATCACTATCGCTTTACTCGCGATGAAGCCTTCCTCCGCAAAGCATTTCCTGCTATTTGGCAGAGTGCGCAGTTCTGGATGGAGCGCATGATCCAAGACAAAGTGAAAAAAGACGGTACGTTTGTTGCTCCCAACGAATATTCGCCTGAGCAAAATGACCATGCAAGAGAAGACGGCACGGCACACGCACAGCAGTTAATTACTGCCAACCTCCAAATCGCGCTCGAAGCCATCAACATTTTGGGCGCAGAAAGCCTTGGACTCTCCACAGCCGACGTAGCACAACTCAAGAACTACGTAGAAAAGACCGACAAAGGTCTGCACATCGAAGAGTATAAAGGCGATTGGGGCGACTGGGCAAAGAATCTCGGCATCAACAAAGGCACCAAACTCCTCAAAGAGTGGAAATATGCTCCCTACAGCGTTTCGGGCGACAAGGGACACCGCCACATGAGCCACCTTATGTGCCTCTATCCTCTCAACCAAGTGGAACGTGGCGACGATTATTTCCAACCTGCTGTCAATGCCCTCACCCTTCGCGGTGATGCTGCTACCGGATGGTCCATGGGATGGAAGGTGAATCTCTGGGCACGCGCCAAAGATGGTGACCACGCTCGCCGCATCCTCAACAATGCCCTCAGACACTCCACTGCCTACAACACCGACCAATATAAAGGTGGTATCTACTACAACCTCTACGACTCGCACGCTCCTTTCCAAATCGATGGAAACTTCGGTGTCTGCGCTGGTATGGCGGAGATGTTGCTCCAAAGTCAGAACGAGGTTATCGAGATTCTCCCTGCCCTTCCTCGTGCGTGGAAGAACGGCAGTGTCACTGGTTTGAAAGCCGTGGGCGACTTCACTGTAGACGTAGCGTGGAAAAATCTCCTTCCCTCCGAAGTCAATATCGTGAGTCACAAAGGACAGCCCATGCGCATCAAAGTAGCAGGCAACACGCAAAAGCCAGGTGAGGAGATTGATCCCTATAAATTCGACCTCACCTTGGTGAAAGTCCTCGTCAACGGTCGTGGTGCGAAGGTGATTCCTGTAGAAACCAAAGACAAAAAGCACCCCACCTTCGAGATTAAAGCCTTGGTAGGCGACCAAATCATGGACGTTCCTGCCGGTGCCACTGTGACCATCGACTTCTCTGCGCCAGCCGTGCCCACGGGCATCGGATTGGTGGCAAAGAAAGACGCTAAAAAAAAACAAGTGTTCGGTCTCGACGGTCGTCCCGCCTCAGCCAATAGCCACGGCATCTTCGTGGTTGATGGACAAAAGGTGATGCAATAGTCGCAGCACTTCACCATTGCCTTAGCAATTTCTCTTCCATCATGCTCCGAGTGTTCCTAGATGTTCCCATCTCCGAGCCTCGGAGCATGAACTTTTATCAGTCCCCTTTCAACATCGCTCAGCCTATGCACCTCCACCACTACCCTCTTCTCCTGGCGCTCACAGCAGTTGCTACCCCTGCTCTAGCACAAACCACTGAGAAATATCCGGTGAACTTTGAGAAAAATCAAGCCATCACCTACAATGGTCGTCAACTTCGCAACGTAAGTTTGCAATCTGCCGACGGCAATCAGACACACGCTGTGGGCACTCGCCTTGTCTACAACGATTTGACAGAAAATGCCTTCACCGCTCTCCCTGGTGATGCCGTAAAAGTCAATGTGGACTTCCAGACTGGTGC
>JABZGM010000107.1 GCA_015259235.1 Alloprevotella sp.
TCAAAGGCGGGTGCAGTGCTCGAAGGGTCAAAAGACTTTGCCAAAGCCTTTATGCAGCGTCACGGCATTCCCACCGCAGCTTATCAAACCTTCGATGGCACACAAGTGGAAGCTGGTTGCGATTTTTTGGCAACACTCTCCGCTCCCTATGTGTTGAAAGCCGACGGTCTCTGTGCTGGTAAGGGGGTGCTCATCCTCCCCACGCTCGAAGAAGCTCAAAAAGCACTGAGAGAAATGCTCGGCGGTCAGTTTGGCAATGCTTCAAGTCGCGTGGTGATTGAAGAATTCTTGTCTGGCATCGAGTGCTCTGTGTTTGTGCTCACCGACGGAGAGCATTATAAGATTCTCCCCGAGGCAAAAGACTACAAGCGCATCGGAGAAGGCGATACTGGACTCAATACCGGTGGCATGGGTTCGGTGACTCCCGTCCCCTTCGCTACGCCAGAGTGGATGGCACGAGTGGAGCGCGAAATCATTCGTCCCACTGTAGAAGGTTTGCGCTCAGAGGGGATCGTCTACAAAGGCTTCATCTTCTTCGGACTCATCAACTGCGATGGACAACCCAAGGTGATTGAATACAACTGCCGCATGGGAGATCCAGAAACGGAAAGTGTGATGCTCCGTATCAAGAGCGATTTGGTAGACCTCCTTGAAGGTGTAGCAGAAGGCAATCTCGATGAGCGTGAAATCACCTTTGACGAACGTGCAGCTGTCTGCGTGATGTGTGTGAGCGGTGGCTATCCAGAGGCTTACGACAAAGGATTCCCCATTTCAAACGCTGAAGTAGAAGGAAGTGTTGTCTTCCATGCTGGTACGACACTCAAAGAGGGACAACTCGTTACTGCTGGCGGTCGTGTCATCGCTGTGAGCTCTTACGGAACCACTCGCGAAGAAGCACTTGCCAAGTCGATGCGTGGTGCCGAACAAATCCAATTTGAGAAGAAGTATTTCCGTCGAGACATTGGATTTGATTTGTAAATCCTTTTCCACAGTAGAACATGCTGAGAAGTTATTCGGATTTTCAGTGAATTTTCTCAGATCATCCTTGCAGCTTCTCCGATAATTCCACTACTCGACAGCCCCTCCCCCTAATCCTTCCCATGCGCTCACAGTCATTTCGCATTCGCGTTTCAGAAAGCATGATTTCTCTACCGATATTGGTAGTGCTTGCTTCCGTCATCTGGATGATTCCCGACATCCAGAGTGTAGCGTTGTGGGGAGGATTGGCGGCAGTAGGAATGATGACTTACGTCATGATAGCGTGGAACACGCAATATCAGCTCATACGTGTGCGATCGCGCATGATCAGTATCTCATTCCTCTATGTCTTTCTTGCGTTTCCTCAGCTCCATGCTTTAGGATTCCATCTCTTCCCTGCAGCCTGTTTGCTTGGTGCCTACTTCTTGCTTTTCCGCACCTACGGTGTTTATGCACCGCAAGGCTACTTTTATCACGCTTTCTTTCTCTTGGGCGTAGGAAGTCTCGCATTTCCTCCCCTTTTATTGCTGGTGCCGTTCCTCTTCTTCTCCTCCGAACGTCATCTTCGTGCGCTCACTGGTAAATCCGCTATGGCAGCATTGCTAGGATTGTCGCTACCTTATTGGTTGTTCCTCCCAGTTTTTCTGTTTGCGCGCGAATGGTTAGCCCCTTATCTTGCGATGTGGAATCTCAGTCAACTGACTGCATTGCCAGATTTCAGCCACGTTCCCCTCTCGCAGTGGGTAGGCAGTGGACTCTTCTTTTTCATCAGTGCCGCGAGTTTGGTGCATTTCTTGAGAACAAGCTATGATGATAAAATCCGCACGCGCCAATACTACTATCTCCTCCTATTGCAAGTGCTGCCCCTGGCGTTGATTCATTTCGCTTTGCCGCAGTTTTTCAACACTACTTTGCCGTTATGTTTGGTCACACAAATACCTTTCATCGGTCACTACTTCGCGCTTGCCAGAGGACGCGGCATGAATGTGTGGTTCATCCTTTGGGTGCTTCTTTTCCTCCTACTTGGCGTAGCCAACTACTTTGATTTATGGACGTTATTATCCACTTTTTGATTGAACACGGGCTTTGGGGCATGTTTATCGCCGCCTTCTTTGCAGGTAGCATCCTCCCTCTAGCCTCCGAAGTTGTGTTGTCTGCGCTAGTCGCTGCGGGGGTAGCCCCTTTAGAACTGCTTATTGTTAGTACCATTGGCAACACCCTCGGTTCTGCCACCAACTACGGCATCGGACGCCTCGGTCGTGAAGACATGATAGAGCGTTATCTTCGCGTCAATCCCCAAGCCTTGGAGCGTGGCAAACGCTATGTGCATCGTTTTGGATATTGGGGAGGGCTCCTTTCTTGGATACCCATCCTGGGGTCTCTCATCACCATCGCCCTCGGTTATTTGAGAGTCAACCTGCCACTCACCCTCCTCATGCTCACTTTAGGTAAATTTCTCCGCTATTGTTTGGTGATTATCGCCACCGAAGGAGTACAATCTCTTTTGTAAATCTACCCCTTGGTTTATGCGTTTCAGACTCTACTATCTCTTTCTCCTACTTTTGCCCTTCCTCTTAGGCTCTTGCCGTGACGTGGTCAGCGATCGCCCCATTATCACGGTGAGCATCGAGCCCTTGCGCTACTTTGTGCAAAGCATTGGAGGCGACAAATTCGAAGTCAACACCCTCGTTCCTGCTGGAGTAAGTCCAGAAACCTACGAGCTCACTCCCCAACAAGTGGTGCAAACCAGCGACAGCCGCGCCTATTTCTGCGTGGGTACGCTTGGATTTGAACAAGCGCGTTTGCGAAAGCTCACCGAAAATGCCCCCAATCTCTTGGTCGTCAACACTTCCGATAGCATTGTTCTCCTTCAAGACGACCACAGTCACAACCATTCTCACCCACATGTTGAGGGCATCGATCTACACACTTGGCTCTCAGCCACCTCGGGCAAGCAAATTGCTCACAATGTGTTGCGTGCTCTCTGCCAAGTAGACAGTGCCAATGCCGAGTTTTATCAGCATCGCCATGACAGTTTGGTGCAACACATCGACTCCATCGATGGTGAAATCCGTCAAATCCTGCGGCCGCTCGCTCATCGCACCTTCATCATCTATCATCCCGCTTTGGGATACTTCGCTCGTGACTACGGACTCCAGCAAGTTGCAGTAGAACAAGATGGTCGTGAACCCTCTGCCGACCGCATGCAGCAGCTCATCCTGCAAGCGCAGCGCGACAAAGTGCAAGTTGTTTTCATCCAAGAAGAACATGCAGGCCGTGCAGCACGTCGCATCGCCGAAAGCACAGGCGCACGCATCGTCAGCATCGCCCCACTTTCTGTAGAGTGGGACAAACAAATGCTCCACATCGCTCGAACCCTCGTACAGCCTCCTCAGTAATGTCCACCCTCATCACCCTCAGCGACGTCAGTTTCTCCTACGATCAACGTCGCGACATCCTCTCCCACTTCTCACTCTCCATCGAAGAGCGAGATTTCATCGTTCTGCGTGGCAAGAATGGAGGAGGAAAAACCTCTCTTCTCAAAATCATCAGCGGTCTACTCAGTCCCACGAGCGGCACCATCCGTCGCGCAGAAGGACTCACCACTGGTTATCTCCCTCAGCATCGCAGCATCGACCGACAATTTCCCATCACAGTCTTCCAAACTGTGCGCAGCGGATTGCAATGCACCCTCCCTTGGTGGAAACCCTTCGGACAGTCGGAGCGCGCAGCCACAATGAGCACCCTCGAGACGCTCAATCTCTTAGAACTAGCCGATTGCCCCATCGACTCCTTGAGCGGAGGTCAGTGGCAACGCACCCTTTTAGCACGTGCCTTGGTGAGTTCGCCACAATTATTGCTCCTCGATGAGCCCGACACCCATCTCGACACTGTCACACGAGAAGAACTCTATGCCACCCTCTTGGCACAGCATCAGCAACGCGCCATCGTAGTCGTGAGTCACGACGCACATTTTCCCTTGCCTGAGGGTGCGCGTATGTTAGAAATAGGGTAAATCTGCCCTGAAATGCATAATTTATGTGCAGAAATACGTGATATTCAAAAAGTTTTGCTATATTTGCACCACTCGCCTAAGGCTTTGTTGCAGTGGGTGCAGTTTCATTTAGAATCATCCAACACATAATCATCAGATGAAAAAAACATTACTTCTCGCTACCTTGCTAGCTTTCGCAGTGCAAAGCCAAGCACAAGTACAAGCAGTCACTCGTAATCCAGCTTACGATCAAACCAACTCAAAGGCATTAGGAGTAAATCTCCTTTTCGGAAGTTTCAATAACAACATCGGTATTGGTGCTAAATACCAGCACTTCGTAACAGACAACATCCGCATCGAAGGTTCTTTCGGCTACTATTTCCCCTCAAATGGTCTTTACGCTTGGGATATCAATGCCAACGCGCACTACGTGTTCCGCCTTTCACCTAAGTTTGCCGTATATCCTCTCGCAGGTTTTTCTTATTCCAACTGGGGGCTCAAGCTCGGTGTTCTCAACAGCACAACAGTCTACGACCATACTGGTTCGCTTGGTGCTAACTTCGGTGGTGGTGTGCAATACTTCCTCACTGACAATGTGTTTGTAAATGCAGAAGCACGCGAACAAGTTCTCTCTGGAAACTACTCACAAACTAACGTCTCTGTCGGTATCGTTGCTCGTTTCTAAAGCATAGCATCCGCCGACTTTTTGCTTCGCGCACCCTTCTTTCTCGCTCTTCATTGCGCGAAAGAAGGGTGCGCTTTTTGTTTTTCTCCTTTTTCTCCACAAAGGATGCCACCTTACCTCTAATTACTTCCTTAATCGTGCATCTGACCATGAAACCGCTCCTTATCATCTTAGGACTTTGCAGCATGTTGCTCCTGCCAGCGCAGACCATTGTGCGTGGAATGCCCCTCCTTTCGTGGGACCAATTTGTGGAAGAATATCTCGAAAGCCGTGGGGTAGATGAGGATAGCCCTTCGCCCATCGACCGTGGAGGAACCACACTCGACTTTCTCCAAGATCAGCACCTCCACCCCCTCAACATCAACCTTGCCACGCGCCAACAACTTCTTGATCTCTCCTTGCTCTCTGCAGCGCAGGTGGACTCGTTATTAGCTTATCGCAGTCGCTTGCGCGCCTTTGCCTCCCCCTCCGAACTCATGATGGTACATGGCATAGAGGCGCAGCAGTTGCGATGGCTCAGTCTTTTTGTTGAAGTCGGCGACACCTTGCGTGCGCAGCCCGATTGGCGACAACAGTGGCAGACAGCACGCCACACCCTCGAATATCGCGCTCAGTTACCCCTTCCACGTTCGCCTTTGTTGGGTGGAAATCCTCGTCATCCCGTCGATGAAAAGCACCGCTTTCTCGGACTCCCTTGGAGCAACACACTCCGCTATCGCGTGCAGTCGCGCGAATCGTGGAGAGCTGGCATCACCTTCGATCACGACATTGGAGAACCCTTTGCCGCCTATCGCAATCTGCCCTTTGATCATACCTCCTTCTTTGTCGAAAAACACAACAGCTCAGCTCAGCGCCAAATCATCTTGGGCGACTATCATGTCCAGTTTGCCCAAGGTCTCCTCGTCGGACATCGTTTCGGCAGCTTCATTCAACCCTATTTTATAGATCTTCCGCGACATCTCACGCGCATCACCCCCAACACCTCCACCGATGAGGCGCATTATCTGCGTGGTGCAGCCTGGCAACAACAAACGGGACATTGGCAATGGACAGCCTTTGCGAGTTATCGTGCATTGGATGCGAGTTTTGAAGACGGAGAGGTGAAGTCTGTCTATGATAATGGCTACCACCGCAATCGACTAGAGCTCTCCCATCGCAGCACATTAGGGCACTATCAACTAGGGGCGCATGCTGCGTGGAAACAGCCACAAACAGAATGGGGTGTTGGTATTGGGGGAAATCACTTTTCTCAGCCTTTTCCAGAAAACAAAACCGCGCGCGGTGTGCCCTCTCCCATGGTGGGAAGTAATGCCTTGGCGATGAGTGTGGACTTTGCCCACTATGCGCGCCGATGGAGTCTGCAAAGCGAGGGAACACTAGATGCGTCTGGAGGAACTGCCTTTGCTGCCTTCTTGCGCTGTCAACTCACTGCGTCCGACATCCTGCTGCTCCAACTGCGACACTTCAGTGGGCACAACATCGCGCCTTCTGCTCGCACCTTTCAACAGGGCAGCAAGGTGCAAAATGAAATGGGGCTGCTTCTTGGCTACGAAACTGCGCGCTGGCGCAAACTCCGCTGGCAAAGTTTTGCCCAGATCTATCACCATCCCCTTCCCACTTGGCGTGCAGCCGCTCCGTCTTCTGGACTGGTGCTACAAACTCTCTTCACCTACGCTCCGCATCGCAGAGAGCAGTGGTCATTGCGCTATCGCCTCACGTCAAAGCAACAAACCATTCCGCAGCATGCACCTCTGCTGCAGTGGGTGATGCGTCAGTCGCTCCGCCTGCAACATCAGTATAGCTCTGGAGCGTGGATGTGGCAGACCAACCTTGATGGTTCCATGACGCAACAGCAAGTTTCGAGCACTCCCCACTTTGGGGCAATGCTTTCGCTGCGTCTGCGCTATGCTCCCCAGACTGTTTGGCACGCCTCTGCCTTTGTGGGGGTGTTTTCTGCTGAGCGTTTTGACGCGCGACTCTTTGTCTACCAACCGCAACTGCCAAGCACCGGAGCTTTTCCGAGTTTTTATGGTACAGGTTGTTCCGGAGTAGCGATGGCATCATGGACCCCATCTCGCGCTTGGTCACTGTCTGCTCGTGTAGGACTGACCCAGCATTGGAGTCGTCCCTTCACCTCCAGCGCTTCTCGCTCTGCAGTCGACCCAACTTTGTCGTTTCAGGGTGGACTGTGGTTGCGCCATCGGTTTTGACGCCACATTCCTCCTTTGCACTTCCTTTTGTGTGCTGACTTATGGGTATAACTGGACAAAGCCAAGTACCAGCTGTAGAATATGTAGTTGTGCGATGAGAAATCTCTCTTGTGAAAGGGATAGTACATCGGAGAGTATAGAAAAAAACGTGGGAGATTTTTTCAAAAACGTGGGAAGTTTTTCAGCATATCT
>JABZGM010000108.1 GCA_015259235.1 Alloprevotella sp.
TTCTTCGCCTTGTGAAAAACGAGAGATAAAACCCAACAAACTGATTTGTAAGAAGTTTTACCCAACTGTTGGTTTCACAAAATAAATGGGTGCAATGGGCAAACGCTTTTTATCCTCATCAGATAGTTTGCTATAATGCTCAATCCAAAGGGAAACAAATAGCGAAAAATCAATAAGGGTAATGGCTTTGTGAGAATTTCTTGCTTCATATTTGGCATCGTTCGTGAAACTACCCGAAGTGACCACCACTCCCGATTCACCTTCGTGAGAAAGTGTACCTCTGAGCTGGCGCACTACGTCTGCTGAAACAGGATTCGTGGGATAATGCTTCACTTGCACCTTGACGCGTGGAAATTCCAGTCCGAGAGCATCGCGATAAGCTATAATGTCTACGCCACCATCTTTGCCCTTAGGAGCCACAAAAGGCGTGTAGTAGCCCATGCCACGGAAGAGCGCAGCCACAAGGTCTTGAAATTCATAAGGATTCAAAGCTGCAATGTAGCTGCGAAAACCTTCTTCTGCCTGATTACTGGCTTGTTCATAGTCGATTTCTGTTTCCACCACAGCATCTTCTTCCTCTATATCTTGAGGTGTTGACTCAGCTTTTTTCTTTTTTTCGAGCCATTCATTGTAACCTTTGTGGAGGGCATCGGAAAACTCTTTGACGCTTAACTTCATCGCTTGTTCTCCTTCGGGTGTAAGATGCCAAACTCCTTTGTTTTTCTGAATAAAACCCGACTTGTAAGCACCAATGGAATGGAACATAAGTTGATTGTACCAGCGTTCTGAACCGTCAGTCTTCATTCTTTCACGCTCATAGTCATCTTTTGGAAAGGTTTTTTCCATCGCGGCTTTGATATCGCGAATGTGCATTTCACCACCATTTTTTTGAATGAGTTGCATAGCACAAAGCACAGCTTCTGCTTTTCTCAGCTTTTTGGTCATCGTGGATTTATTGTTGAGGAAGGAAGAGAACTATTTGTGCGTAAGCCCGAAAAAGGGACATACGCACAAAATAAGGGGAGGAGAGGAGAGCACAAATTATGCTCTGGCTGCGAGGACAGCAGCGTAGGTCTTGATGCGCTTAATCATGGCAAGAAGACCATTGGCACGAGTGGGAGAGAGATGCTCACTGAGTCCGATGGACTGCACAAAATAAAGGTCGGTGTCACGGATTTCTTCAGCGGTGTGACCATTGACCACACGCAGGAGGAGGGTGACAATGCCTTTCACGATGAGAGCATCGCTCTCGGCACGGAAGGTGAGAGTGCCATCTGCATTTTGATCGCAGACAATCCACACACGACTTTGGCAACCGTCGATGAGATTGGTTTCCACCTTCTCCGATTCGGGGAGAGCTCCCGCCTCACCACCTAAGTCGATGAGGAGTTGGTAGCGATCCATCCAGTCGTCAAATTCGTTGAATTCTTCGATAATTTCGTCTTGTATTTCGTTGATTGTCATGAGTCTATGATAAAAATTAAAGAGAGTGTTGCAGGAAAAACTAAGGAGAGAGAAGCCAAGGAAAGAGATGCCTTATTTCTCTTGTGAGAGAAGTTGGAGAAGACTCTGTCCAACGGCACGGAGTGTAGCAGTTTCGAGTTTGTCCATGGTGTCGTGGGTGGTGTGCCAGTGGGCAGGGAATCCGCCATCGGGGCTATAAGCGATGACATCGACAGTGGGAATGCCAGCAATGGTGTTCATGGGCAAATGGTCGTCGGTGATGAAACCGCCATTGTCGGGGATGAAACAACTCTCAGCCCCAGCATAGCGAGCAGCGTCCCACAGACGGACGGCTACAGACTGAGCATACTTCAGGGAATAGCCTTCAAATCGGAACTGATTGCCACTCCCCCCCACCATGTCGAGGAGGATGCCGAAGCGAGGACGATAGTTTTGCGCAGCGGCTTGTGCACTCCAATACTGCGAACCGAGGCAGAAGGTGTTTTCGTCGTTGCGTGCTGATTCAGGAGCCCAATAGGGTGCACCATAGTCTTCGACGTCGAAGCAAACGAAGTCTACGCCAATGGCAGGATTGAGCTGTTGGAGATTGCGCGCAACCTCGAGCATCACTGCCACTCCGGAAGCTCCATCATCGGCAGCCATCACTGGTTGGCGATGCTTCGTGGAATCGGCATCTTGATCGGACCAAGGGCGAGAATCGTAGTGAGCAGCGAGGACAATGCGCTCTTTCGCCTCAGGACGATATTGCGCAATGAGGTTGCGACAAGGGAGTTTTGTGCCGTCCCATCCAGTCACGGTGGTGGCTTGCACGGAGGTGGTGAGCCCAAAGCGTGCAAACTCTGCTAGAATGTATTCGCCACAAGACTTGTTGGCAGCAGACCCAGGAGTGCGAGGACCGAAATCACATTGTTTTTGGGCAAAATGATAGGCAGAATCTGCGTTGAACACCACGGGACACACGAGGGAAGAATCGATGGTCGAAGCCGTGGTGTCGGTAGAAGATTTGCTACTCTTGCAAGCCGTGAAGCAGAGGGCAGCAGGAAGCAAACAAGTGAGGAGAGAAAGAAGTTTCATTGCGTGAATCTATTGTGAAAGAGTCGCGAAGAGAAGAGGGAGATCAGACCGGTGGTAGCCCATGTTTAGGCTTGTGCAGCAGCCTGAGCTTGCGTCATGACGCGAAGGAAATTGCCACCCCACAACTTTTCCAAATCGTGGTCAGTGAAACCTTCTGCCTGCAAACGGCGAGTGAGGTTGATGAGTTCGGAAGCCGATGCCAAACCAGGGACTCCTCCATCGCCATCGAAGTCAGTGCCGATGCCGATGTGGTCCACGCCTGCCACCTTGATCATGTGGAGCATGTGTGCCACAGCGTCGTCGATGGTGGCATTTTCCTCATCGGTGCGGAGGAAACCGCAATAGAAGGTGCATTGCGCCACACCACCAGCAGCAGCGAGTGCACGGAGTTGGTCGTCGGTGAGATTGCGCGGATGATTGCAGAGCACCTTGGAAGAGGAATGACTGCAAACGATGGGGACTTTGGACACTGCCAAGGCATCGTAGAACGTGGATTCGGCAGCGTGGGAAAGGTCTACCATCATGCCCACGCGGTTCATCTCTGCCACGACTTCACGACCGAAAGCGGAGAGACCGCCATGTTCTGCACCGTTGGTGGCAGGGAATCGCTCTTTGTCGAGAGCATTGGGACGTGCTGAGTCGCAAATCTCGTTGTTGCCATTGTGGCAAAGGGTGGTATAGACGATGCCGCGTTGGCGATAGTGCGCCACGTTGGCTAGATCTGTGCCAAAAGCATAGCCATTTTCGATGCCCGGGAGGATGCTTCGATAGCCAGCTGCCTTGTTGGCTCGCACTTCTTCGGGTGAGAATGCCATGCGCACTGAGGGACAATGCTCTACCATAGCGGTGAGACGGTCGAGGATGCCATCGGCTTTGGCAGTGGCTGCCAGATGAGCTTCGGGGGTGCGCTCTTTCTGTGCGAGATAAGCCACCATGATCGAAGCATCTAAGCCACCTTCTGCCATTTTGAAGGCATCGACAAGGATTTTTGGGTCGCGACGATTGAAATCAATGTCTTGATCGAAAAACATGGGGGTGTCGCAATGGGAGTCGAGAGAGAGGTGGTGTTGGTGCCACTGACGTGCGCGGTGATAGCTGGCACATTGTTGCACGAAATGACGGAAAAGCCGTGCGGAGTCTTCGTTGTCCATGCACTCTGGATGCCACTGCACGCCGATGATGCTCTTGAAGGTGGTGCTCTCCATGGCTTCGATGGTGCCATCACTGGCAAAACCTACGGCGCGGAATTGTGTGCCTGTGTCTGCCACTGCTTGGTGATGGAAGCTGTTGACGAAGATTTCTCTGCCGAGGAGTTGTCCCAAGAGGGAGTCTTCCAGTAATTGCACGCGATGGGTCGCCTCAGCACGAGGAGCGTTTTGGCTGTGCTTGAGCAATGCCACGTCGGGACGTGCGGATGTCATGTCTTGCTCCAGCTTTCCACCCAAAGCAGCTGCGAGGATTTGCATGCCACGACAGATGCCTAACATCGGGATTTGGTGGTCGGCAGCACGACGAATGAGCAACAACTCGAAGGCGTCGCGTAGGGGATTGATACCACCTAAAGCAGAATGGGGTTCTTCGCCCACCCACAAGGGATTGAGGTCGGCACCGCCCGAAAGCAAGATGCCGTCTACACGATGCAACAAGGCATCTATCGCTGTGAGGTCGGAAGTTGGAGGGACTACCAAAGGAGTGGCTCCAGCACGGAGGATGGATTGATAGTATCCTTCTGCTAATTCACAACCTTTGTCTCCAAAATTGCCGGTGATGGCAATGAGAGGACGCTCAGGCGCAAGCTGTTGCGTGGCTTGGGCGTAGAGGGTTTCGAGATCGTAGACGTTAGACATTAGACGTTAGATGTTAGACATTAGATAGTAGACGTTAGAGGGTCATAGACCCTTTTTCGCTCGCCTCGACAAGCGAGGCTCGGTTCTTCTGAGGGCTTCTAGTAGTTCTAGCCTCTAACGTCTAAAATATATTATAGTTTTCCTCCGTAGGGGATGCTGTCTTCGGGATATTCGTGTTTGCGCTTGGGATTCATGGGAAACCAGCCCTTGATGACGCGTTTGCGCTGATCGAAGATTTCGCCAATCGACCAAAGACTAGAAAAACCAACGATGGCAGAAAGCGCACCCCAAAAGAGACTACTGATGAAGAAGGGAGCAATACCGCAGATGATGCCAAAGATGAGGAACACCCACCACGAACGTGTGCCGAAATAATATTCAGCCTTGACAACAAGGGGATGGAAGATGCCAATGACAAGGAAGGTGCAAAGCCCAAGAACAACACCTTGCCAATAGATGTCGAGACCGAAAATAGAAATAGCGTCCATGAGAAAATAATAGTTTAGTATAGAAATTGTGTAATGATGTTTCAGAAGGATTACAAATGAGATAACCCACTCTGCATAAAGCAAAGAGGACGCAGCGTGATGCCGCGCTACGTCCTTTGTTCATAGTGATAAATAATACTTCTTTTCAGCCATCAAGAAGTGAGAATGGAGTGCTATTGCCCAAAATGAGCAAGCGATGAAGATTATATCCTTTCTCCTGTCTCACTGATGTGGTGAATCGAAAGGGGGCGACAATTAGTCGTCTACCTCATCCACGAAGTCAGCTATGGGAGGATAGATTTCCTTTTCAGGCTCTTCATATTCGCGTTCCGTGCTGATGGGGATGGTGCGTTGAATGCTTTGTTCCAAAGAAATCATAGTTTCGGTAGAAGTGACGCCAGGAATCTCTTGAATCTTGTTGTTGAGCAAGTCGCGGAGATGCTCATTGTCACGAGAATAGAGCTTCGCCAACATGGTGTAAGGACCAGTGGTGAAATGGCACTCCACGATTTCAGGAATTTCGTTGAGCTTCGCCACTGCGGTCTTGTAGAGGGAGCCACGTTCGAGCTTGATGCCGATGTAGGTGCAAGTGCCAAAACCCAAGAACTTGGGATTCACTTGATATCCGCTACCCACGATGATGCCACGTTGCACCATACGCACCACGCGTTGGTGGATGGCAGCTCGTGAAACACCACATTGTGCAGCAATTTCTTTGAAACTACGGCGAGCATCGACAGAGATTACTTTAAGAATTTTGCGGTCTAGAAGATCTGCTTTTTTCATGAAAGGATGAATTGAATATAAATCGTCACACTATGGCTCCATGACCATGGTATGATATTGCTAATGTTTGTCGGACAAAATTACTCATTCTTTTTGACAAATGACCAAGTCTTGCGCCACTTTTTTCATGATTGTATAGTCATTTTCCTCAGAAAAGAGGATTATATGGCGAAATGTCACATCGGCACTTCTCTTTTCTTGCTTATTTATAAAAAAAAGTCTGTCTTTTCTTTCGTTCCTTTCGTTTTTCTCCCTAACTTTGCCCAAACTCCATAGTAGGTGTCCATTCCATCGGAAGGGAATGTCTACGAAGCATTTTTATTCATTAGCCCCTCTATTTTCAATTATTGCACCCACCACATTGGGCAGGTGCATCGATTTGTTTATGTGGATTGTTAAACTTCTCACTGAACCCTCTGCCATTCAAGCGGTCATCATCCTTTCGGCAGTGTGTGCGCTTGGATTGTCAATGGCTAAATTTCGATTTCGAGGCATTAGTCTTGGCATCACCTTCGTCTTCTTTGCCGGCATCTTGGCAGGAGCTCTTGGCTTAAAGCTAGACCCGCAGATGGTGTCGTATGCCGAAAGTTTTGGACTCATCTTGTTTGTCTACACCCTCGGTCTGCAAGTAGGACCGGGATTCGTGACGACCTTCAAACACGGAGGCACGTGGCTCAACATCCTCTCCTTGGCAGTCGTCATCATCGGCACTATCATGGCAGTGGTCATTGCTATGACAGGCTGGTTACCCTTTGCCGATCTCATGGGAGTGCTTTGTGGTGCCACCACCAACACTCCTGCCCTCGGTGCTGCACAGCAAACACTCAAGCAGTTGGGACAACCCTCGGCAGTAGCTGCCTTGAGTTGTGCCGTCACCTACCCCATCGGCATGGTGGGCGTCATCATTGTCTTGGTGATCATGCGCGGATGGTTGCAACGTCACGACAAAGGCGAAGACACCGACCACGACGAAGAGGCGTTCATCACTGCCTATTGTGTGAAAAATCCTGCACTCTTTGGCAAAGACATCTACTATGTGGTGCATCATTCGGAGCACGCCAAATTTGTGGTATCGCGCATTTGGAGAGAAGGTAAAGTGATTTTGCCCAATGCCCAAACGGTGTTGGAAGAAGGCGACCGACTCCTCATCATCACCCTCAAATCGCAAGTGAACGTGCTCACCACACTCTTTGGCGAACACGAAGAACAGGATTGGAACAAAGACAACATCGACTGGAATGCGATTGATGCACAACTCATCTCTCGACATGTGCTCATCACACGTCCCAGCATCAATGGTAAGCGGCTGCGCGACCTCAACCTCCGTCTGCTCTACGGCGTCACCGTGAGCCGTGTGAAACGCACCGACCTCAAACTCTTGGCA
>JABZGM010000109.1 GCA_015259235.1 Alloprevotella sp.
GTTTATTGTGAGTTCGAAGGCGTAGCGGGCTACGTCAAGAACGAACAAAAAACAAGATGCCAACAAGAAAATGGAAGATGGCAAGAAGTTATTTTTCTCTATAACGAATGACACCATAACGTTCTAATGCCCGATTTGGGTTTAACCTTGCAAACTATGGCACTCGTGGCTGTGGTCTGCAAGGTTTTTGCATCAATCGAAACAAACCCATAAAACAAACCCATAAAAAAGGTTCATTAACGAACAAATTCTACGCATAATGTTCAAACAAACACTCACCGCGTTGCTCTTTGCGGCAACCCTCTATGCGCCCCATGCTTTGGCGGCAGACGCTCCTCCTTTCGTGCCTACCACCATCACCACTGGCAATGACTTTGCCGCCAACACGGTGTGGTACACCTTCCAAAACGGACAGAAAGGTTTCTATCTCAGCAATCCCGAAGGCGAAGATTTCATTGCCCTCAATCGTTCACGCATTCGTGAAGTGAGCGACAAATATCTTTGGTGCTTCGTGGGCAACAACACCGATGGTTATCGCATCTACAATAAAGCTGCTGGTGCTGGTAAGGTACTCGCTGCGCCTAGTGTTGTGACGGGCAATGGCGGCGAATCGTTTGCTGTGCTCAAAGATGCCAAACAACTCGATGGTTACACCGATCTCTGGATACTTTCCACCAGTAATGATTTGACGGGTAAGCGCGCTTTCTATCTCAATGTGAAGGACCACAACAGTTGGAAGCTCAACAACCGCAATGATAAACTTGCTTTCTGGACGGATGGTGCAGACCACGGTAGCTCGTTTGTGGTGAACACTTTGAAAGAAGCGGGTGAAGGTGGCGAAGTCACCGTTTCTCCTAGCACAGGCGCACTAACGTCTAGCAATCCCAGTAGTTCGTACAAAAAACTTTGGTCGAGCAACTCTGCAGTGCCCCTCACCCTCGATGCAGGTGCCAACAACATGAACGTGGTGAATGACATTCTTCAGCTCCACGCAGGTTCTTCTAAACGTTGCAACTACGTCTTTTCTGTGCCTGTGGGCTATGCTGTGAAGAGCATTGAATTTGATTTCCAACTCGGCAAAGCCACTGACAAGGAAGTCAACATCGAAGGTTACGGACAACGCTTTAAGGTGTCGGGTGATGTGCAACATTTCTCTGCCAAGATTGCAGGCACTGAGAATGCGGCTACTTTCTTGCTCTCCGGAGAAAATGTTCCCGTGAAGTTTATGAACGCCAAAGTGGTGGTGGAACGCGTGAACGTGACCCCTGAGTCGCAAGTGAATGTCTTTGATTATAAAGCTGACACTCGCGAAGGATATCGCATTCCTGCCATTGCCGTGACTGGCAAATCGGGTGCAGTGGTGGCATTTAGCGATGCGCGCTACACTCCAGGTGCAAGCGACATCGGTAACGGACGTGTGGACCTCGTTGTGAGTCGTTCGGAAGATAATGGTAAAACGTGGACCGCGCCCGAAGTGATGAAAGACAAGGACGGAAAGCCTGTGGCACAAGGTGATGGCAGAATGGTGGGAGGTGATCCCAACAAGAGCCGCACCGCTGGTTATGGTGACCCTGCTGTGGTGGCTGACCGCGAAAGCGACGACGTATTGGTAATGAGTGTGTCGGGCTTCACCAACTTCTTTGCTGCTCGCCGCGAAACACCTAATGCTGTGGCACGCTGGTTCTCTAATGATGGCGGTAAGACTTTCACACCACACGAAGACATCACCGACCACATCTACAAACAGTTTGACAACACCACACCTCGTGGCAAGATAGAATCCATGTTCTTCGGTAGCGGACGCATCACCCAAAGTCATCGCATCAAGGTGGGCACGCACTATCGCATTTATGCCGTGTTGAGTGGTCTCAATGTCGATCCTCAAAACATTGCCAACTGGGTGATGTATTCCGATGACTTCGGTAAGAACTGGAAAATCCTCGGCGATGCCATGACGCCTGCCATTCCTCACTCTGCAGACGAACCTAAGTGCGAAGAATTGCCCGATGGTTCCGTTGTAGTTTCTTCTCGCCGTACCTATGGTCGCTGGTTCAACGTGTTCCGCTTCACCGACTCTGCCAAGGGCGAAGGCTACTGGGAAGAGATGGCACACAGTCCTTTGGTTAAAGCCTCTGACAATGCTTGCAATGGTGAACTCCTCATCGTGCCAGTAGTGAAAAAGGCTACCACCGAAAAGATGTATCTCGCATTGCAATCCATTCCTTTCGGTCCTGGTCGCACCAATGTGGGCATCAACTACAAGGAATTGGCAGATGCTAGTGACTTTAGTTCTTCAGCCAACTTCGCAAAACAATGGGACGGTGCTCACAAGGCTTCTCAATATGGTTCGGCTTACTCTGTGATGGCTTGGCAAAAGAACAACACCCTCGCCTTCATGTATGAAGAAGATCCCGAAGTGGCTCACCCTGGTTACACGCAAGTCTACAAGAACTACACCATCGAGCAAATCACCGACGGTGCTTACAGTTATGCGGCAGACGACGATATGACTGTGGCAAAGGCTCTCACGAAGAAAGTGGTAGACGCTCGTGTGGCAGAAGCGAAACAACATGTGGGCACAGGCATCGGACAATATCCTGCAGAAGTGGCTGGACTGTTTGACCAAGTGGCAGCAGCTTACCAACAAAAGCCTTCTGACCAAGTTTACGAAGCGCTCAACGTTGCTTTGCAATCTGCTCCTGTCAATGAGGTGACGGACAAACAATTCTACTACCTCAAAAATGATGGTTACAAGACCAAAGAGAACAAGAGCTACTACCTCCAGTTTGACGAGAACCAAAAGCCAAAAGGCGTAGATGCTTACGATGACACTGACGAAAAGCAGTACTTCATCTTCTACAAGGTGCCCAACAAGCCTGGTCACTACTACATCTACAACGACAGCTGGAGTGCTTTTCTCCTTCCTCTCCAAAACGATAATCAGGAAGTGCTCACAACCGACAAGCAAGAAAAGGCGGGTGTTTATGTGCTTGAGCACTTGGGCAATGGCGAATCGCTCATCCGTTGCGTGAATGCCAAGAACCCCGCTCACCCTTATCTCCATTTGGCTGGCGATCAGAAACTCGTTTGCTGGGAAGGTAAAAACTCTGCTCCTTCTCACTGGCGCATTCGCCTAGTAGGTTTGGCAACAGCTATCAAGTCTGCTGCAGCAAAGTCTGCATCTGCTCCTCAACTCTTCGACCTCTCTGGTCGCAAGGTGAGCCAAGACCACAAGGGCTTGAAGATTTCCAAAACTGGCAAGACGTTCTAAACATTATTCCTAAAGAAAATCCCCACTCTTCCAATCTGGATGAGTGGGGATTTGGTGTTATTAGACGTTAGAGGGTCGCAGACCCCTTCTGCTCGGCTGCGGCTACACTGCGTTTCGCTTGCCTCGGCTTCGCAACAGAGAAGGCTAGACCCTTTTTAGACGTTAGACCTCTAAGTCCAGCTGCCCTACTAGAAGGAGATGCTCACACCTGCCTCTACGTTATTATAGTCCTTTCGGATAGGTACTATCGGGTCGGTGTCATAAATGAGACGATAAGTCCCATTAAGCCCTATTCTGGGAGTGATATTATATTTGAGGTCCACAGCTCCGCCCCATCGTGCAGCCTTCAAAATACGATCGGGTCTGGCTTGATGAATCGCGGTTGTCGTGAGTTCCCAAAAATCGTTTATGCGGTGCTTGACACTGATCGATAAGTGACTCTTCACACTTCGGCTAAAGACATAAGGGCGACTAACATGAGGAGTGGGATTTTCCCACTTTTCAAACTCAAAGAAGACACCAGCTGAAGCAAACATCAACACTTTCTCACTGTTGATCAGTCGAACTCGTGACAGCAGCCCACTCGACACTTTATACAGCATCCCGCGGCTCTCTGCCCATTGCGACTCAGCATAAGGATAAACCTCGAAGGCACGATTTAAGAGATAACGATATTCAAGATGCACATATCCGCCACTCATCGTCACTTTATCTCCGTATGTCGAAAATTCGAGCTTGTTGATAAAGTTTATCACCCGATTATGGTTGATCAAGATGTTGAGATTGGCAGTATTTTTTAAGGTCAGCACATTCTCTTTCTCTGTTTTGAAATTCAACACAGGAAACAAAGAACCTTGGATGGTCTTTGTGCTATCTATGTTCATCGTGAGATTTTCTGAAAACAGCATTTGCGAGTAGGTGGGAAGATAGGCTAAAATGCCCATCCCAAGGAAGACTATTTTTTTCATCAAGGGGAAGTTCTGTAAGAGGGGAAAAACTTTTCTGAGAGATCAATAGAATTGGCGGTGCAAAGGTACGCAATAATCTACGCACTAGCAAGTCAAACACCAAGCATTCATTCGCGTATTTTTCTACCAAGAATCGTTGGAAAAACAAGAATATATTGTACTTTTGCAGCACAGTAAACTTATATCATTCATTCCACAGCTTTCTATTTTCTAAAACGATTTTATTATGATGGAAATCTTGACTCCCTACCTCAGCATTGCCCTTAAACTTGTCACGGGCATGATTGGCATTTTGGTATTTCTGCGCCTCGCCGGCAAGGCACAAATGGCACAAATCACTCCCCTCGACACCGTGAGCGCCTTCGTGATTGGTGCTTTGGTCGGTGGTGTCTTGTACAATCCCGACATGTCCATGTGGCACATCCTCTTTGCTTTGGCGGTGTGGACGTGCTTCAACATGCTCGTGCGCTTTGCCATGCGCTCGGCACGCTTGAGACATTTGATCAAAGGAGAGAGCGTGTTTCTCGTGAAAGATGGGATTATCAACTTCAAAAACTTCAAACGCAATAGCCTGGAGATGGAACAATTTCGTATGCTCCTCCGACAAAAAGGCATCTTTTCGATGTTTGATGTGGAAGATGTGCTCTTCGAAACCAATGGTGCTGTGACCGTTCTCTCTCCGGAGAAAACGTCGGAGTCTTTCCTCATTGTCAACAATGGCGAATTTGTCGAGAGTGGTCTTGAACGCAGTGGCAGAACCAAGACTTGGGCATTGCACAACATCAAGCGAAATGGCTTTAACAGTCCTGCAGAACTCTTCTGCATGGAATGGACGCCTGCCAAAGGCATCTATTTTGTCACCTACGAAGGCAACGTGAAACGTGGCACCGTGGAAGTAGATGCCGAAGATGTATACTGCCACAATGCTCAAGTATAATTAGACATTAGAGGATCGCAGACTCTTTTTAGACATTAGACGTTAGACATTAGAAAGCTAGCGCAGTTGGACTCTTCGCCGCAGGGCTCTAACCTCTAACGTGTAATGTCTAACGTCTAAAAAACTCTATCTATATAAAATCCCCACTCTTCCAATCTGGATGAGTGGGGATTTGTTGTTATTAGACGTTAGAGGGTCACAGACCCTTTTTAGATGTTAGATGTTAGACGTTAGATCTTAAAACTTCACCATCAGTCCCATGGTGGGCACCAGCGTGCCTGCCATGCTGGGGATTTCGCGCAACACATATCGAGAGGGAACAGAAGGATCCGTCGCAGGTTGACCTTGCGCGTCGAGGTTTGTGTAGATTGGTTCCATAGGATACGCAGCCTTGTAGACGTTCTGCACATCCAAATAAAGATTGAGCACCCATTTCGGGAAATAAAACTCTCGGTCTATCCGCACATCCAGTTGGTGGGCTGACGGCAGGCGGAGAGAGTTGAACCGTGAATAGTCCATATACGCCATATTGCGGATGTCCCAAGCAGCCTTTTGCGAAGAGAGCGCGTAGTCGATGGGACTATAGGGCGCACCACCCAACCAACGCCAACGGGCTGCAAAATTCCAATTCCTGCCGAGGGGACAACTGGCGATGACGTTCAGAATGTGGCGCGTGTCCCACGAAGAGGGCTGATACTGCCCTGCGCGGTTGGTAAACTCACTGCGGAAGAGCGTGTAGGTGGCAGAGAGCATCGCCCCTTGTGGCAGTTGCCAGCGCGCCACCGTCTCCACACCATAGGCGCGACCTAAGCCCGAAGCCGTCACTGCCTCATCTCCCACAGCACCAAATCCCGCACCCTTGCTCGCCAGACTCACATCTTCTGCAAGAGAAACGGGATAGTGCTCATAGGTCTTATAGAAAGCCTCGGCAACAAGCGACACGCCCTCTATGGGACGATGTCTCACACCCACCACCAGATGATTAGAAATGATGTATCTCAACTCATCGCGGTTCGCCAACTCCCCCTCGGCATTACGATAACCCAAAGTGGTGTAGGAGGGCAATTTGGCATATCGCCCCACATTGGCACTCACATCGGTGCGATCGCTCAGCGCATAGGTGATGGAGAGGCGAGGCGACAACTGCGGCAAGGGGTTGCGCATGGCAGTATTGTAGTTGTTGCCTGCCACACTCAAGCCGAAGGAGAGCTTCAACTGCTGATTCCACCACTCTTTGGAGGCTTGCCCGAAAGCGGCATAGGACAAGAAGTCAAGGCTGCTCTCATAGTTGTCGAGAGTGGGCACCCCCCTGCGATGATGCTGCGACGAGCAGTGCGATTGAAATAGTGCGCATGCTGCACGCCAGCTCCGACATTGAGTTTGAAGGGCAATCCCCAGAAGGTGCGCTCGAAGCGGAGTTTATTTTCCGACTCTTGCGACTGATAGTCGAAGATTTTGGGCAACTGCTCCTGATTGCCCACGTGCTTATAAAAGCCATTGTCGAGCATATTACGACTCAGCACCCAGCGGTCGGTGTGCTTCTCGCCCAGCACCTTGTAGACGGCTCCCACAGTGTAGTGCCATTGGTCGTAGACGGGGAGCGCGTTGAGCACGAATCGACTGAATTCGCTGGCGTTGGCTCCCAAATCGGTGTTCAGGCGTATCTTGTCGATAGAGCCCAGTCCAATGATGGAGAGGTTGCGCCGCTCACTAATACGATAGTCATATTTGAGTTGAAAATCATTGTAGGTGGGCAGGAAGGGCAGTTCTAGCCACTTGTAGAGCATCTGCAAATAGGACAGTCGGGTAGAGAAGATGAAGGTGGAACGCGAATTGACAGGTCCGTCGAGGGTGAGCGAGGCATCCG
>JABZGM010000010.1 GCA_015259235.1 Alloprevotella sp.
GCTTTATAGAGGTCGTCTTGTGTTGTGACTATGTTTTCTATTTCAGAGCTATCTTTTAAATATAATGATTAGTAATTTATTTAGCTCTTTCCTTAGAGATTATTTTCAGCATGAATTTGATAATTCTGAGAAATTGAGATAGCAAATTGGATTAAAAGAAAAAAGTTTTGTCACTTTTTCGTGGATTTTTCACTCTTTTGCCCTCTTTCGATCCATATATAGTAAGGGCTTGTTGACTTGTTTGCTCCATTTTTGCATTTTACGAAAGAAAATTTGATGGATTTTGCAATGTTCACTTTGCTATTGTGGTACTTTTTACTATATTTGCGACCAAACCCATGAAACATTTAGACCTGCCAAGAGAGATTGCCTTTGAAAACAATACCAGAAAACAGCGGCATCCGCAATCCACTTGAGCGTTCTATACTAATACCTATCCTCCTAATCAATCGAACATGAACAACAAGTTCCATCTTTCCGATTCGTTTGTGCCTCTTTGGTACAAGTACATGGCGCAACGTGCGTTGCCTCTCACTTTAGGATTCTTTGCTGCTCTCAGCACGATGGCAGCTGCGCCCACGTCTTCCACAGCACCTTCAAGTGTGACTGTGCAACAAGCTAAGAAGCAAATCACCGTCACGGGTACGGTGATGAGCGATGAAGGCGAAAAATTGTCCGGTGTCTCTGTGACTGTGTCTGGCTCACGCCAAGCAGTGGTGACCGATGCACAAGGTCGTTATTCCATCAAAGTCGCTGCAGGCAGTTCACTTCAATTCTCTTTCATTGGCTATGAGCGTCAGCGTGTGGTGGCAACAGAGGGTAAACTCGATGTGACCCTCAAATTGATGGATAACAGTTTTAATGAAGCTGTGGTCATCGGTTATGGCACTGTGCGTAAAGCCGATTTGGCTGGATCTGTGTCGGTGATGGACTCCAAGGCATTCAAAGAGCAACCCATCACTCGTGTGAGTGACGCTTTGCAAGGTAGAGTGAGTGGTGTGCAAGTTATTGGCAGTGGTATCCCTGGTGGGGGAGTGAAGGTGCGTGTTCGTGGTACTGGTTCTATTCACAACAGCAACGAGCCTCTCTATGTTGTGGACGGAGTAGTGCGCGAATCGGGTTTGGATGGCATTAACCCTGAAGACATCCAAAACATGCAAGTGCTCAAGGATGCTTCTTCTACAGCTATCTATGGTAGCCGCGGTGCCAATGGTGTGGTATTGATCACGACCAAGAGTGGTAAAGAAGGTCAAACACAAGTGGTGTTTGATGCATCACATGGCTGGTCGAATGCTACGCACATGCCTAAGGTGATGGGTACGAAGGAATATGCAGAACTACTCACTAAGTACAAGTTTAACGGCAATGCTCCTGCCGAATTGAAACCTTTCCTCGATGGCACTAAGCCTGGTGTGGACTGGCTCGACATGGTGCTCCGCACAGGTCAGACGGACGATTACAAGCTCTCATTGAGCAAGGGAAATAAAGACACGCAACTCTATGTGTCTGCCAACTACATGAAAAATTCGGGTGTGGTCGTTGGTACAGAATTTCAACGCTATAGCACCAAGGTGAATGTGCACACCAAGGTATATTCCTGGCTAGAACTCACTGCCGATATGCAAGCTGCTCGCAATGAAGGCAAGGGTAGTGGCATGTTTGGCATGAGTCTTGAAAATCCTTTGGTGCGTGCGCTCAACTATTCTCCCTCAATGGACATGTATGAGGCAGATGGTATCAAGTTTAAGCGCGACCCCTACAACAGTATCTCAGCTGAAAACCCCTATGCTGCGCTGACTGCAGTGAAAAACAACATGATGGGGCACATGGTGAATGGGCGATTTGAGTTGAAGTTTAACATTGTGGACGGACTCACTTTCACCACCACCAACAGTGCTGACTATCATGATCGTAAGGAGTATGGATTTGCACCCAGAGTGTTGAGTTTCGGTAAGACCTCGATGCACAATAGCGATAATTTCCATCTCATGCTTCAGAGCACCAATAACCTCACCTACAACCACAAGTGGGGCGATCACAGTTTGGTGGCTACTGCAGTGTATGAAGCTACGAAGAGCGAAACACGCATGATGCAGATTTCGGGACAACAGCTCAAGACAGACGCAGTGGAATACTGGGATGTGAAGAATGCAGCTGTGCGTGATGAGAATAACAATTACTCAGCTTATGCTCTGCTCTCTGGAGTGGGTCGTGTGATGTACAACTATGCCGACCGCTACATGCTCACCGCAACGTTCCGTGCCGACGGTTCTAGCCGCTTCTCCAAAAACAAGTGGGGCTATTTCCCCTCTATCGCAGCGGCTTGGTCAGTGACCAACGAGGAGTTCATGAAACCTATGCGTAGCGTGGTCAACAACATGAAGCTCCGCGCTAGCTATGGTGTGATTGGTAATCAAAATATTACCCCATACTCCACCCTTGGTTTGCTCTCTGTGACGGGCTTCAACTTCGGTGGTAAGAGTGATTTCACAGGATATAGTCCTTCTTCTGTGCCTACTCCTGATTTGACTTGGGAAAAGACCCACCAATTAGACTTCGGTCTTGACGTGAGTTTCTGGAACAACCGCATCGAACTTGGAGTAGACTTTTTTGCAAAGCACACCTATGATGCGCTTCTCCAACGCTCACAGTCACACTATGTGGGTGGTCTCCGCTATTGGGTGAATGCTGGTGAAATCACCAACACGGGTGTAGACCTCTCCCTCACCGCGCGAATAGTGCAAACCAATGATTTCCAATGGACTTCAACTCTCAATGGTTCGTACAACAAGAATAAGGTGGTGAAACTCACTTCCGAAGAACCAATCATCTATGGTAATTCTCCTGCTGGCGGCACGGTAGATGCTGTGAGCATCGTGAAAGAAGGCGAAGCTGTGGGCACGTTCTATGGTTATGTGTGGGAAGGCATCGACAAGGACGGCAAGGACAAGTACACCGATTTCAACAACAATGGTAAGTTGGATGCTGGTGACCGCCGTGTTTTGGGCAAGGCTAACCCTGATTTCACCCTCGGATGGAACAACAGTCTGCGCTACAAACAATGGGAACTCAATGCGTTCTTCAATGCTGCCTTTGGTGCACAACGCCTCAACATTGCCCGCTTCTTGATGAATGCGATGCCTGGTGCATCTGCTTTCGTCACCGATGCTGACTATGTGAAGAATATGGGTGTGACGATGCCTCGTCTTGATGCTGTGGGTAACCAAAACTATGGTAACTCTAGCAAGTGGATTGAAAATGCTGACTATCTCCGTTTGGAAAATATCAGTTTGGCTTATAACCTGACAAAGCAACAAACGAAGTTTGCCGATGTTCGCCTTTCCTTTGGTGTGCAAAATCTCTTCACCATCACTGGATATAAGGGAGCCGACCCTGCTGGCTTCTCCTTTGGCAATCATGACTACGAAAATGGTGTAGACATGGGCGGATACCCCGCACCCCGCACCTTCACGCTTGGCGCACGCTTCACTTTCTAAGGGAGATGACTGTCTAGCATCTCGCACATGTTACATCCTACTAATCGATATTTCTCATGAAATCCAAGATATTTCTTGCGGCTCTATTTGCCGCTTCACTCTTTGGCATCACTGCTTGCTCTGATTTTCTCAACGAAGACCCTAAGGGTAAACTCGTGCCTGGTGGATATTTCACTTCGCAAGATGAGCTCAACATGAGCTTGGTGTCGCTCTTCACCAAAGTCACCGACTCACAGTCTTACACAAACATGATGTATCCCCAATGGCAGGGCGATGACATCACTGCCAATCCTGGTTCTAACAAGCAGGCTTGTGCACAGTTGGATGCCTTCTCTCCCTCGGCTGACAATAAGGGTGTGGTGGCTGCTTGGAACAAGCACTATGACATTATCCATGAAGCTAACTTCATCATTGATAATGCGCAGCGCACTCCTACTTCAAAGGCGGAACTAGAAATAGCACTAGGGCAAGCCTACTACTGGCGTGCTTATGCTTACTTCTATCTCGTGCGCGTGTTTGGTCCACTCCCCCTCAATCTTCACAATGAGGATGATCACGGCACTGCAGAGCTTTCCTCTGTGGAAAAGGTGTATGAACAGATTCTCGCTGACTTGATGAAGGCAGATAGCTACAACCTCCCTGCTACCTACAAGGGCGAACCTCGACAGATGTTTGGAGCAGAGGTGTATGTGACACAACAAGCTGTGAAATCTACCCTCTCTGCTGTTTACATGGCTATGGCAGGCTATCCGCTCAACAAGGGTACTGAGTATTACGCTAAGGCTGCTGAGGCTGCTGAGGCTGTGATCCAAGGTCAAAAGGCAGGAAAGTACAACACGAAGCTCGAAGCGGAATGGAAACAAATCCATTCTATGGGCAACAATTATAGCCTCGAAACCATCCTCGGTATCAACAATTCTCCCAACCGCTCTTGGAGCCACGACTCACAACTCACCAGTACGATGCTTTTTGAAAGCCTTGGTGGCTGGGGTGACGCGTGGGGTGAAATCGCTTTCTGGAAGCGCATGCCCGATGGTCCTCGTAAGGCTGCTACTTATGATCCTAAGCTCCTGAAAGATGGTAAGCTCTATGATTGGTGGGCGACCACAGATGGCAAGTCTATCGCTGAGGGTAAGAAGAATGCTGTGGTGCCCGAATATCACCCCATGTTCTCTCTCTTCACCGTGAACGACGATGGTAAGGGTGGACAAATGCTGGCTCCCTACGACTATTCTGCTAAGAAGTGGAGAGGTATGCTCAATGGTCGCCGTCACCGCGTGATTCGCTACGCAGAAGTGTTGTTGTGGTATGCCGAAAGTGCTGCTCGCTCTGGCAAGGCTGATCTCTCTTTGGCAAAGGAGTGCTTGAAACTCGTGCGTCAGCGCGCTGTGGAAGCTGGAGAAGTGGACAAGGTGCATGGTGTGAGCATTGACGCGATGACTGCCGAGCAGTTGGCACAAGCTGCTTATGAAGAGCATGGCTGGGAAATCGCAGGACACTGGGTGTCTATGGTGACTCGTCGTGCCGACCAACTTCGCATGAACGATCTCAAAAACACCTTCGCAAACCGTGTGGCTAACCAACCTATCGAAGTGGCACCCGGCTTCACTGCTACAGAAGCCGTGCCTGTGAGCGGAGCTTGGAACGACAATATGAACTATGTGCCCTATCCTCTCCAAGAAACAGAAAAAAATCCTAACTTGAGACGATAATTGTCTCGACAGAGTGTGGAAGTAGTCTTAGAGGTGTCAGTTGGATAGCTGAGCAGCCTCTGAGCAACCTTTCTTGCTCTTCCTTCACTAATCTCCTAGAGATGAGCCGCGTCAAAATCCAATAGTTTTGACGCGGCTTTTTGGGTGCATCAACGAGGATATGCATAGGTTCGGGAGTTCGTTAATAAGAAATTAAGGCATAAACCCCAATCGGTCATTAGACCGTTATACCCGTAATTGAATAGATAACTTCCTGTCATCTTTCATTTTCTTGTTGGCAACTTATCTTTCGTTCGTTCTCAACGTAGCTCGCTATGCCTTCGAACTAACGACAAACAATCTGCTCAACAATCAAATAAAATCTGTTCAGGAGCTAATGACCGATTGGGGATAAATGGTGAGAATTCTTAAAAAAGATTATATATATGGTGCGAAATCACTAGATATAGGTATTGCACACAAAAGAATAAAGTGAGAACTTTGCCCCCGAAAAACAAATACTGGCAGTAGAAAGTAGGCTCTCTATGATTTCTATTTCCTCTATTTTCTTAACAATCAAGTTTATCCTAAATTAAACACTTTGATTATGAAGAAAAACTACGCTCTCTTTTTGGCTTTGAGTGGTTCACTTATCTCCACTTCTGCCTTTGCTGCGCAATTTTCTGATGCTTCAGCTTTGAGCAATAATGCTCCTTCGCAAACAGCGATTGCTACAACGCAAACGCCTAACAGCCTCCCTGCTCACATTGTGGGACACGTGCGCAACACAGAGACGCAAGAGTTTCTCCCCCACGTGCTTGTGGAAGTGCTAGGTACTAAAATCTCTGTTACTACTGACGTGACTGGTCACTTCATGTTGAAGAATCTCCCTGTGGGAAAACTTCGCGTGCGCGTGGCTGTGCCTGGTTTTGAACCTCAAATCCACGAAATCACGACTACCTCTGACGCAACCCTCGTTTCTGACTTCGAGATTGTGCCTAACGATGTGAACCTTGGTGACGTGGTGGTTTCTGCTACTCGTAACGTAACTAAGCGCCGTTTGGCTCCAACTCTGGTGAATGTGCTCGATGCTAAAATATTTGACCGCACACAGAGTTCTTTCCTTTCTCAGGCTTTGAAATATCAACCTGGCGTACGCGTGGAAGACAACTGCCAAAACTGCGGTTTCTCACAAGTGCGCATCAATGGTCTTGATGGTCCTTACTCTCAAATCCTCGTAGACTCTCGTCCTGTTTACAGTGCATTGGCTGGTGTCTATGGTTTGGAACAAATCCCTACCAACATGATTGAACGCATCGAAGTGATGCGCGGTGGTGGTAGTGCTTTGTTCGGTTCTTCGGCTATTGCGGGTGTCATCAATGTCATTACCAAAGATCCTACGTCTTCTTCAGCAAGTTTTTCTCACGAAATTCGCGGCATCGGTGGTTTGAACACATTTGAAAATACCACAAACCTCAATGCCACTTATGTAACAGAAAACAATAAGTTGGGCATCACCATCTTTGGTCAGCTTCACCATCGTTCTCCTTACGACTACACTGGCGATGGCTATTCAGAATTGCCTATGCTCGATGGTAGCAACGTGGGTATGCGTGCTTTCTTCCGTGTGTCTGACTATTCTAAACTTACTGCTGAATTGCACAACACTCGTGAATTCCGCCGTGGTGGTGACAACTTTGATGAAGAACCTCACAATGCACACGTGGCAGAGCAACTTCGTCACAACAACATCACAGGTAGTTTGAACTACAACTTCATTTCTCCCGATGCTAAGCACCGTTTCAATGCTTATGCTTCCTTCATGAAGGTGCAACGTGAGAGCTACTATGGCGGTGGTGAGAAGACTGTGAACCAATATATGACTCAAATAAAGGAAGACCTAGCAAGCTTCACCCAAGATGATGCAAAAGAAATGCGCAAACGCATGATCAGCTATGGTCGCACAAATGGTATGACCAATGTATTTGGTGCGCAATACTCTTACGACTTCGATCAATGCTTGTTTATGCCTTCACAATTCACCGTTGGCTTGGAAAGATCTAGCGACAATTTGGAGGACAAGAGTGGTTATCGCAAGGCATTCATCAATCAGAAGGTGAACACCAACTCTCTCTACTTGCAAAATGAGTGGAAGAACGATATGTGGAGCTTCCTCCTCGGTGGTCGTCTCGACAAGCACAGCTTGGTGAAGAAAGCTATTTTCTCTCCACGTGCTAACTTGCGTTTCAACCCCACGAAAGACCTCGTGCTTCGTGCCAACTTTAGCTCTGGTTTCCGTGCTCCTCAAGTGTTTGATGAAGACTTGCACGTAGCCAACGCTGGTGGCGACTTGATTCTTATCGAAAACGATCCCAACCTCCACGAAGAACGCTCTAACAGCTTCAGCCTTTCTTCTGACTGGTACACTCACTTCGGAGCTTGGCAACTGAACCTTACTGCCGAAGGATTCTACACCGAACTTCACGATGCTTTCTCGCTCACTCAGAAATCAGAAACTGAAAAGGGCTCCTACAAAGAAATCGTGAATGTTCGCAGTAACTCTAAAGGTGCAAAGGTGATGGGTGTAAGTTTGGAAGGTCGTCTCACGCTTCCTAAGACTTGGTCGCTCCAAATGGGAGTGACTTACCACAAGAACCAATGGAACGAGGCGAAAAAGTGGGATGTCGGTGATGCTTACGAAACTCGTCGCATGTATCGCACTCCTGACCTCTATGGTTATTTCATCTCAACCTTCAACGTCACCAAACAGCTTGACCTTACCTTCACGGGTAACTTCACAGGTAGCATGTTAGTGGGTCACAATATTCCCACAGAGGATGATGGTAAGACCTTGTCAAAAGATGCTTATCTAGACAAGGTTTCTGCTAACATTAAGTATGACCGCGTACTCTCTGGTGAGGGTCAGACCAACAAACCCGGAGAAGTGGTTGGACCTCGCACTTTCAAGACGCCATCTTTCTTCGAACTTGGTGTGAAAGCGCAATACTCTTTCCCCATCTACAAATACTATAAGGGACAAGTATTCGCTGGTATGCAAAACATCTTCAACTCTTACCAAGATGACTTCGATCTCGGTTACAACCGCGACTCAGCTTACATCTATGGTCCTATGGCTCCCCGCAGCTTCTACGCTGGTTTCCGTGTAAACTTCTAATCTATTTTACACTCAAACATCTAATCTGTTTTACTATAAACGCACCGACCGCGACAAACATTGATTTGTCGCGGTCGTTTTTGTTTTGCTATGATGGGTTGAATCCACAATGAACGAATAAGTCCGATATTTCACAGGGAGATGTCGGACTTATCATATTACGCTCCAATGAGCTTATTAGTTAGTTCTTAGTGAGCTTCGAGCCAGTTGGTGCCTTCGCCGCACTCTGCAACGAGAGGAACTCTCATTTGGAATGCGCGTTCCATTTCTTCCACCACCAAGTGGCGCACTTGTTCCAATTCTGTGGGAGGAACGGAGAAGTTTAATTCGTCGTGCACCTGAAGGATCATGCGCGTTTGCAATTTTTCTTCACGGAGACGGCGATCAATCGCCACCATGGCTAGTTTGATGATGTCGGCAGCCGTGCCTTGGATAGGCGCATTCACTGCATTTCGCTCTGCATATCCGCGCACGGTGGCATTGCCAGCGTTGATGTCGGCAAGGTAGCGACGACGACCAAACTGCGTGGTGATGTATCCTGTTTGCTTAGCGCGCTCTATACTTTCGTTCATGTATTCGCGCACTTTGGGATAGGTGGAAAAATAGTTTTCAATCAACTCCTTAGCTTCTCCGCGCGACACGCCCATGCGTTCGCTCAGTCCAAAGGCGGAGATGCCATAGATGATGCCGAAATTGGCTGTTTTCGCTTTGCGACGCTCATCTCTGTCCACCACTTCTACGGGTTTGTGGAAAATGCGCGCAGCAGTAGCCGCGTGAATGTCCAATCCGCTGTTGAAGTCTGCCACCATGTGTTCATCCTCGCTCAGATGCGCCATGATGCGCAGCTCGATTTGTGAATAGTCGGCACTGAAGAACACTTCGCCTTCTTCTGGCACAAAGGCGCGTCTGATTTCACGTCCGTCTTCCCCTCTCACAGGAATGTTTTGGAGGTTGGGATTGGATGAAGATAAACGTCCAGTGGCTGTGACTGCCTGATTGAACGACGTGTGGATATGTCCCGTTTCGGGGAGAATCAATTTGGGCAATGCCTCAACATACGTGGAGAGCAACTTCTTCAAAGCGCGATGTTGCAAGATTTTCTCTACGATGGGGTGCTTATCTCTCAAAGATTCTAGCACTTCTTCCGAAGTGGAATACTGCCCCGTCTTGGTCTTCTTCACCTTCGCAGAGATTTGCAGTTCATCAAACAGCACTACTCCCACTTGTTTGGGTGAGGTGATGGTGAATTCGTGTCCTGCAAGCTCGTAAATGTCCGTCTCTAACTGTTGCATCCTTTCGGTGAAATTGCGCCCTGTCTCTTCAAGCGCAGCTGTGTCTAAGCGCACACCATTGCGCTCCATGCGAGCCAGCACAGGCAGAAGTGGCATCTCAATATGGGTGAACACCGATGTCACCTCATATTTCTCCATCTCTTCTTTCAGGATGGGGTAGAGACGCAGTGTCACATCGGCATCTTCGCAAGCGTAGTCCACAATTTCTTTCGGTTCGAGGTCAGCCATATTGCGCTGCGTGCGACCGCTACCGATGAGAGCTTCGATGGGAATGGTGCGATAGTGGAGATATTTCTCCGCCAGCAAGTCCATGTTGTGTCGCTGTTCGGGTTGCACCACATAGTGCGCCAGCATAGTGTCAAAAAGCGGACCAGCCACTTCTACACCATAGTGTGAGAGCACCAATAAATCGTATTTGAGATTTTGTCCGACTTTCTCTATCGAAGGGTGCTCAAAGAATGGACGAAACGCATCGACCATGCGTTGTGTAGCTTCTGTTTCACGTGAAACAGCTACGTACCAAGCAGTTCCACCTTCCACAGCAAAGCTCATACCCACGAGTTGCGCCTGCATGGCATCGACAGAAGTGGTCTCTGTGTCGAAAGCTACTTGGGAGAATGTCAAAAGATTTCGGCATAATTCTTGTGCGTCCTCTTCGCTTTCAATGAGATGATATTGGTGAGGATGGTCGGCAAGTGTGCTGAGGTTCTCTTGAAAATCCAAAGTCGTCTCTTCGTCTGCGTTGGTGTTCGTGACAATGGCTTGAGAGAAGAGGTCTGGTTCCGCTGAGGGGACAGCTGCGACTGGAGCATCTCCCGTGAGTCGTCGGAGGAAGGTGCGAAACTCAAGGTCTTCATAGAGTGCCACCAACGCCTCCTTGTTGGGAGTCTTGCGCTGCATGTCGTCCCAAGTCACATCGATGGGGACGTCTGTGACGATGGTAGCCAAAACCTTTGACTCACGAATTTGTTGCACGTTTTCCTCCACTTTCTTCTTGAGTGCCCCTTTCAGTTGGTCTGTGTGGGAGAGTAGTCCTTCGATGCTCCCGAAGTCTGCAAGAAGTTTCACAGCGGTTTTAGCACCCACTCCAGGACAGCCAGGGATGTTGTCGGCAGAGTCGCCCATGAGTCCGAGGAGATCGATGACTTGTAAGGGATTCTCCACTTCAAACTTCGTCTTCACCTCTTCCACTCCGAGACGTTCGTAGCCTTTTGCGCCCGATTGCGGACGAAGCATAGTCACATTGGGTTGCACGAGGTGGGCATAATCCTTATCGGGAGTGACCATCACCACCTCGAGTCCATCTTTTGCACCACGATGTGCGAGGGTTCCGATAACATCATCGGCTTCGTAACGAGGCACTTCTACCATCTTGATGCCATAAGCCGTGAGAAAGTCTTTGATCACGGGAACTGCCCAGCGGATGTCTTCTGGCGTTTCATCGCGCGTGGCTTTATATTCTGAAAATTGTTCGTGACGAAAAGTGCCGCCTGGAGGATCAAAGGCGACCGCCACGAAGTCAGGATTTTCCTTGCGGAGCAATTCTTCGAGGGTATTGATAAAACCGAAAGCGGCTGAGGTATTTTGACCTTTGCTGTTGATGCGTGGCGAGCGTATTAAGCCATAATAGGCTCTAAATATCAGCGCGTAGGCATCGAGAAGCATGAGTTTCTGCATATTTCAAATAGTTTGAACTTCAAAAGTACGCAAAAGAATTGAGTAACTGCGCTTTTTTTTGTACTTTTGTCGGGTAAAAGTTTACCACCCCGCGTTTATTTCCCTTCTGCTCTGGGAAGAACGTTTTATCCCTCTCCCTCAACAACACAAGACGCTCGCCAATATGAAAGAACTGGAACGCATCAAACTTCCAATACTTGCTGATCTAGAACGCTATGCTGCGTTGTTTGATGAAGTATTGACCCATGAAGAAGAATTCATGAGTCAAGTGCTCTCTTATGTGCGTAGCCGTAAGGGCAAGATGATGCGCCCAATGTTGGTACTCCTCTTGGCGAAAGAGTTGGGTGCTATTGGCGAATCTACTTTGCGCAGTGCTGTCACGCTAGAATTGCTCCACACTTCTTCTCTCATTCATGATGATGTGGTGGATGAAAGCGATGAACGTCGTGGCAGAGCCAGTGTACATCATATCTATGACAACAAGATAGCGGTATTGTTAGGGGACTATATGTTGGCGCAAACTCTCGAACAATCGGCACTCACAGGGAGTGTGCGTGTGGTAGAGGCAGTGGCGCGCTTGGGTGCGACACTTGCTGAAGGAGAAATCATGCAACTCACTGCGGTGCACAAAGCTGCAATTTCAGAGTCCGCTTATTTCTCAATCATCTCTCGCAAGACTGCTTCTCTCTTTGAGGCTTGTGGTTCATTGGCAGCGCTTTCTATGCACGCCAGCGAGGAGATATTGCAGCAATATCGCCGTCTTGGAGAGTTGATAGGCTTGTGTTTCCAAATCCGTGACGATATTTTCGATTATTACGACGATGCTGCCATCGGAAAACCCCGAGGTAAGGATATGGCAGAAGGAAAACTCACATTGCCTGTCATTGCCGCGCTAAAACTTTCTCAATCGGCTGAGGCGAAGGAAGTGGCATTCCGTGTGAAACAAGGAGAATCCACGCCTGAAGAGCGCGAATGGCTCGTCGAATTTACCAAAGAAAATGGTGGTATCACCTACGCTGAGCAGAAGATGCAAGAGTTGAGCGATGAAGCGCGCCAGATTGTAGCTAGTTTCTCTAATGAGGCTGTCAAAAACTCTCTCATTTCCTATATCGATGTGGTAGTCGGGCGCAATTATTAAGTCGTTTCCTTTAAGGGTCTGCCGATTTATGCTTTCTTCTTCTGAAGATACGGCAATGCTCCCCCATCATAACTCCAAGTAAGGCTTGGGACAAAAGAATACCGTGGATGATTCTCGAGAATCATCCACGGTATTTGTTTTTTAGGAAGTCTGTCGCTGCGGTTAGTCTGAGAGTTTGTCACCATAGCAGAGGTCGCCAGCATCACCCAAACCAGGTACAATGTAGGCTTGTTCGTTGAGGATGGGGTCTACTGCTGCAATCCATAATGTAACATCGTCAGAAGGGAAGAGTTCCTTCAAACGAGCCACCCCTTCTTCGCAACCAATCACGGCACAGATATGGAGCTTTTTAGGAGTTCCCTTGGTGAGATAAGCCTGATAAGCGAGGTTGAACGAACCGCCAGTAGCCAACATAGGGTCAACCAGCATGAAGGTGCTACCATCGAGGTTAGGAGAAGCAATGTATTCCACGCAGATTTCGATGTCGTCCTTGCGACCTTCCTTGCGGTAGGCACTCACAAATGCGCTGTCTGCATCGGAGAATACTTCCAAGAAGCCTTCGTGGAGGGCAAGACCAGCGCGCAATACCGTGCCGATGACGATGCGATCGTCGATGGTGCTTACCTTGGCAGGAGCAAGGGGAGTTTGGAGCGTCTTGTGCGAATAATTGAGCGTTTTAGACACTTCATACGCCATGGCGTGACCAATGCGACGGAGGTTTTGACGGAACCAAGCGCGATTCTTTTGTACATCGATGTCACGAAGTTCAGCAAGATAGTTGTTGATGACAGTGTTTTGTTCGGAGAAGTTAATGACTTTCATATATAGAAATTGTTGTAGCGAAGGAAAAGGATGCGTTGTAGTTCGTAAAAAAGGTGTCCCCTTAATGGAAACACCCATCGTGCACTGCGAGGATGTCTAGCAGAGCTACGGAATAATAACTAACGACGTTGTCGGCGAACAGAGATGGTTCCCGACTTACTAGAAGAAGTGGTCTTTGGTTTTGGAGCTTTAGCAGCTTTAGGAGTTGAAGTTTTGATAGAAGAACGGCGGCTATTGCGACGATTCTTTGTGGAAGTAGAAGATGGGTCTTCTATTTGGGTAGAGTCAGCAGGGTGTGCAGCGTTGGCATTGGTGTCTTCTGCCAACTTTTGTTCTCTGCTGCCCCACATGTGTTGTTGGAAATCCTTGATTTCTTGTTCGATGCGTTCACGCACTTTCGTCTGTGCTGAATCGCTCTCAGCCATCTGCGCGATGGTCTTGTCTTGGAGATTCTTGGTTTGATAAATATCTCCGCGATATTGTGCCGTGTTGAAATAATCGTCGGCAGAAATCTCAGAGGCATTGTTGAGATTGCTAGCCATTAGCGAAAGTTTCGCCAAGTGAGGAGCAGCTTGCTTGTAGTTCACCCAAAAGAGAGGAGTGCTTTGCACCTGACCGTCACCAAAGTCACTGATTACAATCGGGCAAAGCGCCAGTACTTTCGTGCGGAAAGTCCCCATCTGTTGGTCGAAATAGACACTCTCTTTGATATAATAGCGTTTCACGTCCTCCGAAGGAAGGTCAGCGTCATTGACGCGAAGACGACCCTCATTGGCTTCGTAGAAGATGTGGTTGTCGTCCATAATCTTCTTACCCTTGATCACGTGTTTCTCATCGAAGTGTTCTATCGCATCAGGGGTGTATTCGTAAGCGTTTATCTTACCTTTGAGAATCAGATGAAAGAGATGAACGAAGAGGTTCTCCCGTCCGGAGGAAGGAGTGACGGGGTAGTAGAGAGGAGCATTCGCATCCTCGTTGAGTTTGAGCATACGATACACATCGCGACGCCAAGCCGCATTGTCGGGCATCGGAGCAGCAGTGGGAAACTCACGGATGCTACCACGCTGAGCCGCATTGCGTGTCTTATTGTTGGCTGCTTTGCCATCCATGTTCGCTGCGTCATCAGCATTTTGTCCTGCGTTTTTGCCAGTGGCTGCAGCTTCTCGCAAGCGCGCTGGAGGCTGCGCCACACTGTGTGCAGCGAAGAGAAGCAGGACGAGGGAAAGAAGTATTCTATACATAGTTATATGGGGCTAGGTATTCTAGAGGGACTAGATGAACTAGAAAGACTAGAGAATCTAATGTCTAACGTCTAACGTCTAATTGATGATGACCTCTATCGAACCATTGAGTGTTCTTTCGATACCATCGGGACCAACGGCATGGACATTACTGATGTAGAAGCGTTTGCCACGTGAAAGACCGCGTATGAGTTCGCGCTGAGCCTCTGTGAAGTTAGCCCCTGCCGAGGGACGTGGCAACACGTTGCCCAAGCGGTCGAAGAACACGCATTCAAACGACTGAACGCGGAAGGGAATGTTTAGCAGACCATCGTCAATGGCTGCATCGAGTTTTGTGGCACCAATGATACTACCTTTAGCGATGCGACCACCACGGAATTGGTCACTGCCGATGGTGATGTAGGCTTGAGGATCGGGCAACTTGCGAACTTTGAAGGAGAAAGCACCCATGGTTTGAGTCTTGCCCCCCACTTCTCCCGTCACGGTGAATTGCACATCTTGTCCCACGTGGGTAGGACGTGCCACATACTTACCATTGCCGCGCGAAGTCAGCGAACCACCTGTCATTGAAAGGTGAATCTTATCGGCAGCGATGCCCGAAGCACTCACCGAAATGGGGTTGTCGTAGCCAGCATAGAGCACATTCATCAAGTCTGCAGCCACGGTAGCTCCTGTGGGAGGAGCAATGACGGTGTAGTGTTGTGAAAATTCGCGACGCACTATTTCTCCCGAAGCGTTGGGGAAGGTGATATAACCACGAAAATCATAACTGCCTGGTGCACCCACGCGGAAGTTGTATTTACCGTCAGCAGCGATGCGACGACCATTGACGTAGATTTCAGGACGCTGGGTCGTGTCCACCGCAGCCATGAAGATGTGAGAACGGAATTCATCACCAGGGAAGAGTGTTGTGGCTTCGGGCAACACATACGCATTGAGTTCGTTCACACGAATATCCTTCACGCCAATGTTGGCAGCGAGCGTGTGTAGCACTTCGCCTTCAGCTTTGCGCACATCACTCTGTAATTTGCTGAGCATCGTGATGGCAGCCACCGAAGGCATCGACTCAAACATATATTCTTGCCAATTCTTCCCCATATTGTCCGTAGATTTTGGAACATCAGTGGAAAGATTAGCCGCTACAATGGCTTGTCGACGACGGTCAGTGATGAAAGCCGTCACGAAGTTGCGATAACGATTGATGCGTTCGTAGAGTTTACGACCGCGGCTAGTCGTAGGATCCAGCATCACAGCTGCTGCCCCATCGAGGTCCTCTTTGTTGCGCAAGGCATTAGGATTACCATCTGCACCATCCACTTCGCGCGCAATCGCCCATTTCAGCGCCTCAACCTCTTTGCAAATGCTGTCGGAGGCAGATTTTACCGTCTGCGCTTTCTCCCAAAAAGGCTTCACTTTGGTGGGATTAGCACGATATTGTTGTTCAAAGTCAGCCAAAATAGATTGGTTTTCGCGCTCTGTGTTTGTGGTAGTGCGCGACAAACTTTCGCCCACAAGGTCAAAACCCTTGAGTACGTCGGTAGACACATTGAGTGCCAACATAGCCATGAGCACGACATACATGAGGTTAATCATCTTTTGTCGTGGCGATATGGGACGTTTCTTTATAGACATTGCAGGCTAGAAGTTTATATTTGACGTGCTAGATGGAGAATACTTGAGAAATCGATTCATTATCCCTCGTTAGTAGTTGCCATAGGATTGCCCATGACATTGAGGGTTTGCATCATACGGCTGTAGATTCGATTCACCTCTTCGATCTTCGCAGCAAGTTGTTGCGTTTGGTTGTTGATTTCTTCGATGGTGGTCACCTGACGTGAGATAGAAGCGAAATGGAGGTCGTACACCTTGTTGATACCAATGAGTGTGCGATTGAGATTCTCCATCTCTTGCGAGTCGCGAGTGAGTCGCGCACTCTGTTCGTCCACCTTCGCCAAGGTCTCGTTGAGGGTGCGGAGTTTAGCGATATAATCTTCCGTCGCAGCTTCCATGTCGGGAGAAAGCACCGCTTGCGTACGGCGGAGCAATTCGTCGTTAGCCAAACGGATGATGTCGGAGAGTTGTTGTGCACTTTGTGCCACCGTCTCTTGACCTTCGGGAGCATCGTAGTGTGCTGCCACAGCTGGTGAAAGCGTAGCTGCCACTTCGGGCGACACTCCAGCAGGAGATTGTGAGGAGGCAGTAGTGGTTTGCGCACCTTCTGTTGTGGTTTGCATGGCTTGCAGAGCAGATTGCGCAGCTGCAGCCGCTTGTTGCGCCGTAGCGATGGCAGCTTGTGCCATATTGTTGGCTGATTGTGCTTCGCCCTGTGCCACAGCTAGCGTGTCTAGTTCTATAGTAGAACCTTCAAATTGTGGGGCAGTTGCTGTTTGAACTTGAGCTACTTGAGTTGTTGCTACTTGGGTCGCCTCAACTTGTGCTTGAGTCACTTGAGGTTCATACAAGCCTTCTGCGCGTTCGATTTCTTCGTCTGTCTCGAACTCCTTAGGTAATACCTTGCCAATCTCTTTCTTGTCAAAGGGACGGTCGAAAGCGGCGAGGAAGAACACCACGGCTTCCGTACCCATACCCAAGAAGAGCATGAAGTTACCGCCTGGTAAGTGCGTGAGTTTGAAGAGTGCGCCCAAAATCACGATGGCAGCACCCCAAGAATAAGCATAGTTGAGGAAAGTTTGTCCGGGCACACTGTCCATCCAGTGTTGCAGGCGAATGACGATATTGAGTTTGGACATCTCGTTTGTCGTTAGAGAGTTGACATTTGAAGTTGGTGAGCAGAAATCTTTGCAGCCAAAAGAGAGCGGGAACTTTTGTTGTTTCTTTGTGCCACAGCGGTCTGCTTTATCGAAGCAGGAGATTTCTGAGTCACTATTGGTTTATTTCCCTTTCTTGCTCGAAGCAGAAGCACTCATGCTAGCGGCTTTAGAGCGAACGCAGCGGAAGCCGATGTAGGAACGAGGTTGGTTTTGATATTCCCAAGTGCGCCATGCCGAACGGATGTAGGAGAGCGGGTCTTTCCACGAACCACCACGCACACTCTTGCGCTTCAAGAAGTAGGGATCTTCTTTGGCGGCGTCGTAGCGCAATTCGGGATTCACATCTGCCATCGACTGCACTCCAGCTTCGGTGAACACGGTGTTCGTCCATTCTGCCACGTTACCTGCCATGTCGAACAAGCCATTTTCGTTGGCTCCATACTGACCAGCGCGCGAAGTAATCAAGTTGCCGTCTTCGGTGTAATTACCGCGGTCGGGCTTGAAGTTAGCGAAGAAGCAACCATTCTTGTCTTGCGTGGCAGCACCTTCCCAAGGATAAGTGTGACCCTCCTTGCTGCGTGCTGCATATTCCCATTCCACTTCAGATGGTAGGCGGTAGCGTTGGATGTAGCGCGCTTCAGGTCCCATGCCGCGGAGCAAGTATTCCGTGCGCCATGCGCAGAAAGCCTGCGCTTGTTCCCACGTCACGCCCACCACGGGGTAGTCGTTGTAGGCAGGAGAAGAGAAATAGTTTTTCAGATACGTCCCGTTGTTAGCATTGGGGAAGTCGTTCACCCAAACGGTGGTGTCGGGATACACGGGAACGATGTAGGTGTTTAAGAAATCATACAAAGACGAAAGCGGACGATTGATGGTTTCGCGCACGATGTCGCCATTGTCGTTGATGTAGGCAGTGTCTTTGGAAATCATCACTGGAGCATCGTCTGCTTCAAAGTCCGTGTTCAAGTTACGTTCTTTGGGATCCAAACGATATTTGCGTAGTGCAGCCTTCTCATAGTCGAAAACCTCATAGCGATAGTTCATTTGGCGCGTGTCGAGCATCTTTGTGCCGTCAATGGGGTGTGTGCGATACACACTGTTGAGCGCGCGCTCTTGGTCTTCGTTTGGCTTACGCCATGGGAGCGGCTTGTTCCAGTTGAGATGAGGCTTCACGGGGTCGCCATATTTGTCCACCTCAATTTTGTAAGTCTCATCACCGCCATAGGCAGGATTTGCCATGCGTTCGCGCAAGATGCTGTCGCGCACCCACTCCACAAACTGGCGATACATGGAGTTGGTCACACTTCCGTCTGGTCCATCCAAAAACCGTCCACAGAGATGTCTTTCTGTGTCGTGGGCAGTCCCCACAAACTGTCGTTTTCGGTGAGTCCCACTTTCAGGTAGCCACGTTTCACCTCCACCATGCCATAAGGTGTGGGTTCGAGGGGAATGGACGAGCGTGAACCTGTCACCTCTCCACCGTTGCGCATGGCAAGCGAACTACCGCCAAAGCAGGAAGAGAGCATCGTGGTGAGCATGAGCAAACCAGCGAAGAAGGAAAGCGTATGTCGATGAGTTTTAATCATATTCTTTTGAAATGAAAAAGCGTTGGTGTGTGGTGCTAGGGGGTTACAACCACCTCACACTCTTATGCAAATTCCGTTGTTTTTTACCTAAGTCGATGGGAAGGCGATAAGCAATCACGATTTCATGTTGCCCAGCTCCTAGTCCCAGACCGGAGGTGTTGGCTTCGTAGCCATAACTGATGTCGATGCCTTGGAGCGTACCACCCACAAAGAGTCCAACACTGCGCTGTGGAGCGTAATTGATGCCTCCGAAAATTAGTCTGTTTTCAAACTTGTATTCTCCGCGCAGGGTGAGGTCCACTCGATAGTCGGTGAAATCGCTGCGCAACATGGCAGACGGAGTTATGGTGAATAACGGAGAACTGGTGCGGATATTGTATTGCGTGCCCACATTTAACACACCGCGGATGGGCAATTCGTGGGTTTCACCCAGTCGCACTGTGGGTGCAGCCAAGTGATGATAGGCTGCCGAAAGGCGAAAACCTTTGCGCTGATAGTAAGAGCCTACGGACAAATCGAAAGCCGAACCATTCACTTGAGTAGTGGGGAAGGCAGGGTCGTTGTTGTCGCCCAAATCAGCTTTAGAGCCGTCTATGCCTTCTTGGAGCATGTCCGCTTGTAGTCCGAGGGCTATCGTGCCTCCGCGCCATGGTTGGTGATAGGCATATTGCAGCGAAAAGCGTTTGTGCGAAAACAAGCCGATATTGTCGTTGAGAAACATGGCACCCACACCATGGTTGGTGCGCCCGAGGGCAAAAGCCATGTCTGCTCCTGCCCACATCGTGCTTCCTGCTTGCTCATAACCCATGGCGTGGGTTTGCACCGCGCCTTGGATACTCAGTTGAGGCGATTGTCCCACAGCGGCAGGATTCCATTGCGTTTCCATGCGCCAATAGTGTAGGAAAGCCACATCCTGCTGAGCTTGCACACGATTTGCACCCATTCCTGCAAGAAGAACGAGCAGCACCATCGCCACACGCATCAATTTGTGCTGAGCGAGGAACGTGTATCGCGGACGGTAGTCGGTCATTTCCAGCTACAAAGTTACAACAATCACGCTGTGCCACCAATTTTTGCAGCCCTTTTATAGCAAAAAACACCGCTGCTGACTTCTTTTTTTCATAAAAGCAGAGGGAAATTTGGTATGTTGCCCAAAATATCGTACCTTTGTCACGCTATGCCCGAAAGCTAGCCACTTTTTATTCATTTATCAAATCTACTCAACATGTACTTAGATTCTGCAAAGAAGAGTGAGATCTTTGGACAATACGGAAAGTCCAACACCGACACTGGTTCTGCTGAAAGCCAAGTTGCGCTGTTCTCCTACCGTATCAGTCACTTGACGGAACACATGCGCTCTAACCGTAAAGATCATGCCACTGAGCGTTCACTTGTGAAACTCGTAGGTAAGCGTCGTGCCCTCCTTAACTACCTTAAGGACCGCGATATCGAACGCTACCGTGCCATCGTTAAGGCTTTGGGTCTCCGCAAGTAATCCCGAACTTGACTTTTTTAGGTTATGGTATAGCTCCCATGCTCCTCGTGAGTGTGGGAGCTTTTTTGTTTGCACCCCCTTTTGCAATGTTGCCCCATATAGATATGGGAGGATATAGGGGAAAAGTGAGAAAAATCAGCGGAAAAGTGCACTTTTTTCTTGATGTGACCTCTGAAATGCTATTTGAAGTTTGCAGAATCTGTGGTTTTGTGTCTAGGCGCACTACGCATCGTCTTTTCTTTTCATTGTCTTGGCGTGCCCCTGCCTTTTGTTCCTTGCTTGTCCATGTCATTACTCGGCAGCAGTTTTCATTTTATGCACCTCGCATGGGGCGATGCTTCCTGCGATGTAGTCGCTAACAGGGGTAGGTGTCATCGTTGGTTGCCACCAAGGGTTTATGACTCCTCCAAAATGTGCCTTCTCGCGTGCGTGTACGCGCGCGCACCCTGCAAAATAGCACTTTTTGCTTTCACAACCTTCACAGATGGGCGCGCAAGCAGCTGAAACAAAAGTGATTACGCCTATTTTATAAACATTCTTTTAGAGTTGAGTGCTGCAAGGCGAGAAAATATAGAAAAAA
>JABZGM010000110.1 GCA_015259235.1 Alloprevotella sp.
AACAGGAGATATCTAAGAGATTAAGGCAATATTTTACTACATTCACCTTACAAAAAAGAGCAAATACCACATCATGTCATCTATAGAAGCTATATCGAAAGGAAACTACTTACAATCAGATTATATATTCATTTTTCATGCGCTATATAGTTTGCATAAATCCCTATAATTCCCGGTTCTTCTCTTTAACTAACAATATTTTCCGATACTTCCTCCATGGCTCTACTACACCAATAATCCCCACAAAGTATTAGAGGCTGAATAGATATTATTTGATTATTGAGCTGATTTTTACCGATGATCGAATACGTAGCAGGCTACATCAAGAAAGAACAACAGGTCCACGAAAAAAATTAAGTTTGAAATACCAAAAGCAGAGTTCTTCAAAAAAATAGTTTTATTTTGAACTTGCAGGTTGACTCTAAGTTGACTCTACGGCTTATTTTTTCCACAAAAAAAGCAAGAAATCTCGTTGTTATGTCGAGAGAAATAGGTAAATTTGCACGCAATTTAATTTCATTCATCGCCTTATGACTGCCAATTTTATTGCCGACAAAATTGTCATGGATGGTCTCACCTACGATGACGTCCTTCTCATCCCAGCTTATTCTGAAGTTCTTCCACGAACTGTGTCGCTCAGCACGAAGTTTTCGCGTAACATTGAGCTTCAAATCCCCTTTGTCACTGCCGCTATGGACACCGTGACAGAAGCTCCCATGGCTATTGCCATTGCTCGTGAGGGAGGTATCGGAGTAATCCACAAAAATATGTCGATTGAGGACCAAGCTCGTCAAGTTGCCATCGTGAAACGTGCCGAAAATGGTATGATTTACGACCCTATCACCATCAAACGTGGCAAGACAGTGCGTGAAGCCCTCGATTTAATGGCTGAATATCACATTGGCGGTATCCCTGTGGTAGACGATAATATGCACCTTGTAGGCATCGTCACCAACCGCGATCTCCGATTTGAACACAACCTCGACAAGGCCATTGACGAAGTGATGACCTCGGAAAATCTGGTAACGACAAACACAACAACTGACTTGGCTGCTGCTAGCGAAATTTTGCAACAGAACAAGATTGAAAAGCTCCCTGTCATTGACAACCACGGCAAATTGGTGGGTTTGATTACCTATAAAGACATCACTAAAGCCAAAGACAAACCTATGGCTTGTAAAGACGCCAAGGGTCGCTTGCGCGTTGCAGCTGGTGTGGGTGTCACCGCAGACACAATGGAACGCATTGATGCGCTCGTTGCTGCTGGTGCTGACGCCATTGTCATCGACACTGCTCATGGTCATTCAAAAGGCGTGGTAGACAAACTCAAAGAAGCGAAAGCGAAATACCCTGAAGTAGACTTTGTGGTGGGTAACATTGCCACAGGTGAAGCAGCTAAAATGCTTGTAGAAGCAGGCGCAGACGCAGTGAAAGTGGGTATTGGACCTGGCTCTATCTGCACCACACGCGTCGTAGCTGGTGTGGGTGTTCCTCAATTGTCTGCTGTTTATGATGTGGCAAAAGCCTTGGAAGGCACAGGTGTTCCCCTCATTGCTGATGGTGGCTTGCGCTATTCAGGTGACGTTGTCAAGGCTCTCGCTGCTGGTGGTTACAGTGTAATGATTGGTTCATTGGTGGCTGGTTGCGAAGAAAGCCCAGGTGAAACTGTCATTTTCAATGGTCGTAAGTTTAAGACCTACCGCGGTATGGGTTCTTTGGAAGCAATGGAAAATGGCTCTAAAGACCGCTATTTCCAAAGCGGTGTGGACAGCGTGAAGAAACTTGTTCCCGAAGGAATTGCAGGTCGCGTTCCTTATAAAGGCAGTGTTCAAGAAGTGATTTATCAACTTGTCGGTGGTCTTCGCTCAGGTATGGGCTACTGCGGTGCGGCTACTATTGAACTCTTGCACAATGCTAAGTTCACACGCATCACCAATGCTGGTGTGCAAGAAAGCCATCCGCACGACATCACAATTACAAGTGAGGCTCCCAACTATTCTCGCAGCGAATAAGGACTAAAAATGTTCTTAAGGTTTATCGCCTTGAATCCTCATAACAAATGGATTAAAAGCGATGACTTATCGCAAAGAAACAATAAAACAATTCCGACCAGAAAGGGTCTTTGGGAGCATATCGCTCCTAAAGACCTTTCACGGCATAAAATGCCAACTAGTTTTGCTCATACTCTAAGCCCCTCGTGCATGGAGAACGGCTAATAGCTTTGGACAATCTATACCAAAGTAGCCTTTTGCTTCACTGCAATCAGCATCTTTGAGCAAATTCTTTGTGTTCTTATGAAATATCTTCTTGTCTTCTTCTTGACGCTCTGCTCCACCCTCTCGTTGGTGGCGCAATCGATGGGCAATACTGTGGTGGTCACTATCGATGGTACCCCTATTTCACGCGATGAATTTATATATGCCTACCAAAAGAACAAGGCACTAAGTGGTCAAAAGTCATTGACCCCACAAGAATACCTCAATCTCTATATCGACTACAAACTCAAAGTTGCTAATGCCTTAGCCATGGGGTTAGATACGACAAGGAGTTTTCGCCGGGAATTCCAACTCTATCGCGACCAACAACTGTCTAAAAAGCTAATCGCTTCCTCTTTCATTGACTCTACAGCAAGAGCGATTTATCAAAAAGAGGTTCAACAACTTAACGGAAAAGACATCATTGAAGTCTCTCACATTCTATTGACAGTCCCCTCCACTGCGACAGCGACTCAACGAGACAAAGTAGCCCAACGCGCCGACAGTCTTTACCAAGCCGTATTAGCAGGTGCCGACTTCGCAGAAATAGCACGCCGCTACAGCGAAGACAAAGGAACAGCACAAAATGGAGGCAAGCTACCGCCCCTTTATCCTGGCATGACGGTGCTTCCTTTTGAGGAAGCTGCCTATAGTTTGCAGCCTAACCAAATGAGTCATCCAGTGCTTTCTCCTTTTGGTTATCACCTCATCCTGATGCGTAAGAGGCATCCTCTCCCTGCTTTTGAAGAAGTTTATCCCTCTTTGTTACAATATCTACGAGAGAATAACGTTGAAGAAGCAGCGGCACAAGAAGCGCTCATTACTCTCCAAGCAAAAACAGGACAATCACGCAGCAACATCATAGATAGTCTTGCGCGCAACATGACTACTGGCGACGCGCAACTGACTTACCTCATCCAAGAATATCATGATGGTCTGCTTGTCTATGAAATTTCTAAGCGTAATATTTGGGATGCAGCAGAAAGAGATCGAGCAGCCTTAGAAGAAATCTTTAAGCGCAACCGAAAAATACTGAAATGGGAGCAACCACGCTTCATAGGTTACATCGTAGGTGCACAAGACAAGAAGCTCGCAAAGCGTGCTAGAAAGCTTTTACTCAAAGGTGTGCCTACAGATATAGACATTCGAGAATATCTCCATGCACCGTTCAACAAAGACAGTGTGGTGGTGGCAGCCAAAGGTCGCTATGTCGTACAGAAAGGTGAGAACAGCACCATCGACAACTTAGCATTTGGCGTAAAAAGCTCTAAAGTCTATCAGCTCCACAAGGACTTGCCAGTTACAATTCTTGCAGGACGGGTAGAGAAACGCCCAAGATCTTTTGAAGATGCGCGCAGCGAAGTACTTGAAATTCGTCAAAAACAATTAGAAGAAGCCTGGTTGCAGCTACTTAGAAACTCACATCGCGTGATCATCAACCAAGAAGTTCTCAAGTCTATCCCAATGACGCAATAAAACAGAGGGTCCTTTGCACAAAACTGCCCAATAGCGTGACGCAATTGAAGATCATGTACTAAAGTCACCCTTAAGCTTTACCCTCCTTTAGCCACATTCCAGCTCTTTAACACCATTGTTTTTTTACTGCAACGGCAAAACTTCACAGAGCACGTGGTAGATTTACATAAAAACTCCTCAATAAGATATCCTATATGAACAAACGCTTCGCTATATTTGCAGCTGGATTTCTCCTTCTCGGTGCTACCTTTGCCCAAATTCGTCAAAAGAACATTGTAGACGAAGTGATTTGGGTGGTGGGAGACAATCCAATTCTCCTCTCTGACGTAGAAGACTACCGCGTCAATGCCGAAGCAGAGGGGCAGGTTTTCAAAGACCCTTATGCACAAATTCCCGAACAGATAGCTATTCAAAAGCTATTTCTACACCAAGCGGAACTAGACTCAGTGGAAGTAAGCGATGCTGACGTTATAGCCTATGCTGATGCTATGTTGGCAGAAAACGTACGCAAAGCGGGATCTAAAGAAACACTCGAGGCGATTATGCACAAAAGTTATGCACAAATCCGCCAACGCTACATACAACAAACGCGCGAACAGCAACTAATGGACGGAGTGCGCAGAAAGCTAACAAGCAACATTAAGGTGACTCCAGCGGAAGTTCGCGATTATTTCTCCAAAGTCCCCAAAGATAGTTTGCCCACCGTCCCCACGGAAGTTGAAGTGCAAATCATTACGCAACAACCCAAAGTGTCGCGCGAAGAAATAGAACGTATTGAGGAACAACTCAATGGCTATGCCAAACGCGTGAACGATGGTGAAGATTTTGCACGCATTGCACGTATGTATTCTCAAGACGGAAGTGCGCGCAATGGTGGAGAATTGGGATTAAGTGGTCGCAACCAATGGGTGAAACCTTTTGCTGATGTGGCATTCTCTCTCAACGACCCCAAGAAGGTGTCGAAAATCGTAAAGACCGAGTTTGGTTATCACATCATTCAATTGATTGAAAAGCGTGGCGACAAGGTTAATGCCCGTCACATCCTCCTAAAACCAGAGATAAAGGCAGAGGAGGTGGAGCGTTGCATCTCGCGCCTTGACTCGATAGGAACAGATATTCGCAACAACAAATTCTCTTTTGAAGATGCAGCCCGCGAATTGTCTGATGACAAGGACACGCGCAACAACCACGGATTGATGGTGCAAATGAATCCCATGCAACGTGAGATTCAAGCGCGCTTTGAAATGAAAGACCTTCCGCAAGACGTTGCAAAGGTGGTAGATACGCTCAAAGTAGGGCAAGTGTCCAATGCTTTCACCATGATAGACCCTAAGACAGGACAAGAAGTTTGTGCTATTGTAAAACTTCGCAGTCGTATCGAAAGTCACCCTGCCAATGCAACCGAAGACTTCCAAACTTTGCGCAATGTATATCTCAATCGTCGCAAACAAGAAGTTATTCAAAAATGGATTGCCGATAAGATAAAATCCACTTACACGCGTATTAGCCCAGAATGGCGTAATCATCAATTTGAATATTCTGGATGGATTAAGTAGACTTCTGTCTGCATTGCAAAGCACTTCCTTGTAGAGTACTTTGTCCCAAATCCTAGCTCAGGAGCTTTCTATCCTCAATAGTTCCCCAATATGTCCTAGACTTCTTCTTTATATTTTGAAGCATTTTTTCCTCTTTCGTCGCTCATTTCTGTTTGCAGTAAGCCTACTCTTCGTATGCTTACTGCAGGCTTATGCACTCACCTTGATGCCCAGTCGCAAACGGACTAATCCACGCGATGAACGCATTCAGATTCATCACGCTGATTTGCTGTTCCGTGATGTTGCCACCACTGGAGATGGACAAGTGCTCAAAGGCAATGTGCTGTTGTCGCATAGCGGAATGCGCTTATCGTGCGATAGTGCTGTTTTCTATGAAGCCTCCAACTCGTTTATGGCTTACGGCAAAGTGAAGTTTCGACAAGGAGATACCCTGTCTTTGACGGGTGACTCATTATATTATGATGGAACGTCGCAGTTTGCGAGGGTATTTCGCAACGTTGTGATGAAACACCGCAAAATGACGCTCTACACCGAACTTCTCAACTACGACCGCATCAAAGGTAGTGGCTTCTACGATACGGGAGGAAAAATTGTAGATGGGAAAACGGTGCTCACATCACAAAAAGGAGAATACTTCACGGCAAAGCGCGATGCGCAATTTAATGAGGACGTGTTGCTCATCAACAATAAAAAGGATAGTCTTCTCACCAACGATTTGCACTACGACACACGCAGTAAATGGGCACACGCCACAGGACCGACCAATCTCTTTAGTGGTGGGAGTCACATCTACACCATTGACGGAGAATACAACACCAAAACGGAACGTGCAAAACTCACCAAACGTCCGCAACTCTTCAACAAAGGCAGAAAATTAGTGGGCGACAGCATCAGCTACGACAAACATCGCGGATATTCGGAAGCTTTTCGCAACATTATTTTCATCGACTCTGTAGACATCAACAACAAAAACATTTTGTTGGGAGATTATGGTTATTATAATGAGCCGAAAGGAGAAGCAATGGTGACCAAGCGTGCACTCGGCAAGAACTTCTCACGTGGAGCAGACACGCTTTTTGTTCACGCAGACACCCTCCGTCTTTACTCCTACAATCTCAAAACAGATTCGGCTTATCGTGTGTTGCACGGCTATCCCCACGTTCGGTCTTATCGCACGGACATACAGGCTGTTTGCGATTCGCTCGTGTTCAATTCGCGTCTAAACCTTCTCTCCCTCTATCGCGACCCCATTGCGTGGAGTGACGACCGCCAAATCCTGGGAGAAGAAATCAATGTTTTCACCAACGACTCAACGATAGACTCTGTTTATATTGAGCGACAAGCGTTGATTGTGCAATCTCTTCCCGACAGTGCGCTCTTCAACCAAGTAGCGGGCAATTTGATGCAGGCTTATTTCCGCAATGGTGATATCTATCAGACCCGCGTAGATGGGAATGCCATCCTCGTAAACTTCCCGATGGAGAAAGATAGCACCTTCCTCTATCAGAATTACTGCGAAGCAGCAAAGCTCCGCGTTGATGTGCGCGACAAAAAGATGCAACGTTTCTGGGCAGGTCCTAATCCTATTGCTAAAACCTATCCCATCGGAATGGCGCCTCCCGAACATAATCGTTTGACAAACTTTGCGTGGTTTGACAATATCCGACCAAGAGGACC
>JABZGM010000111.1 GCA_015259235.1 Alloprevotella sp.
CCTAAATACTCCACAGAAATAGCTGCCAACATGCGATAGAATCGCTCAAGATGCAGGTATTTCAACCCATTACGGAGCAACGCTTCGTCGATTTGCTCGTGACTTTGTTGCTGCACCATCATCCAATCCACCACTTCGCGCAACCCTACTCCACCATGACTGGCATGTACCAACGTGTGTGCCGTAAGGAGAATGACATTGAGATGCGGAGGAAGCACAGCTACTTGATAGCCGTCTATCTCAACGTGATGATGCCACTCTTCCACTTGGTCTACTTCCGTTGCGACCATCTTACGCAATCTGCGCGCAGTGGCACACCATTGCATGGGTTGGAGCTCGTGATGCACTTCTACTTCTATGTCGCCTTTCTTGAAGGTGTCGTGTAGCGCTGTCTGATGATCTGGCGCGTAACCACGCTGAAGGAGAAGCGCGGTGGCAGACTGGAAGTGCTGAGGAGCAACATAGATGTCGATATCTCCAGGACGACGCAAGAGTGGGTGCGGATAGGCAGTGGCAGATGCTTGCCCTTTCAACACGACATAGCGAATGCCAGCAGCATCGAAGGCTTTGGCAAGCTCCACTACTTCTGCATTGAAGTTGCGACTCACCTGCTCCAACATGGGCCACCCACCAAGCCATTGCATCAGCTGGAGGCGTTGCTCGGGAGCTACGTCGATTTTAGGCAATCCATAGAGCAAACCATCCACAGTTTGACGACGTGCCTCACGAATGACAGCAGAAAAATCCACTACTTTGGGAAATTCCTCCTGTCCGTGGAGCGCACAACGCAACAATGCGAGGAGTGTTTCGTAAGTTTGATTCAGAGTAAGGTTAGACATCGGTTTGTGAAATTAGGATTTACGTTCCAATTCTTGGAGATTTTCCAAACGCTTAGTTTCCAAGAAGTCGTAAATACCTCCGAGGTGTTCCTTCACTTTTCCTCCACCAAACTCATAGACTTTTGTCACCAAACCATCGAGGAAGTCACGGTCGTGACTCACCACAATGAGTGTGCCATCAAAATCTTGTAAAGCCTGTTTGAGCACATCTTTCGTGCGCAAATCGAGGTGGTTAGTCGGTTCGTCAAGAATCAGCAAATTGAAAGGTTCGAGCAAGAGTTTGAGAATAGCCAAACGCGTGCGCTCACCACCCGAAAGCACCTTCACCTTCTTTGTTCCTTCTTCACCTCCAAACATGAAAGCACCGAGTAAGTCACGGATTTTCAAACGAATATCTCCCTTTGCCACACTGTCGATGGTGTCGTAAACAGTGATTTCTCCGTCCAACAGAGTGGCTTGGTTTTGCGCAAAATAGCCAATTTGCACGTTATGTCCCAGCGTCAGCGTACCTTCGTGTTCTAGTTGTCCCATGATACATTTCACGAGAGTAGATTTACCTTCACCGTTTCGTCCCACAAAAGCCACTTTGTCGCCACGCTCCACCATGAGCGAAGCATTTTGGAACACCACATGTCCGTCATAAGACTTACCCACAGCGTCCATGGTCACAGGATAACTGCCCGAACGTGGAGAAGGAGGGAATTTCAAGCGCAGACGCGAAGTATCTTCTTCGTCCACCTCCACTAATTCCAGTTTTTCAAGCATACGCACACGGCTCTGCACCTGGTTTGTTTTGGAATAAGTACCTTTGAATCGCTCGATATATAATTTCGTTTCAGCAATCATCTTTTGCTGATCGTCATATTGTTTCTGTTGTTGCTCGCGGCGTTCCTTACGCAATTCGAGATATTGCGAATATCCCGCCTTATAGTCGTAGATGCGTCCCAGCGTAATCTCAATCGTACGCGTCGTGATGTTGTCCACAAACTTACGGTCGTGACTGATCACCACCACCGCTTTACCCGAAGTCATAATGAAGTTTTCCAACCAACCAATACTCTCAATGTCCAAGTGGTTGGTCGGCTCATCGAGCAAGAGCACATCAGGATTCTGCAAAAGCAATTTCGCCAATTCGATGCGCATACGCCATCCTCCAGAGAAGTCACTAGTGGGACGTTGGAAATCAGTGCGTTCAAAGCCCAATCCCAGCAACATTTTCTCCACATCTTCTTCAAAGTGTGTGAGGTCGATGGCATAAAACTTCTCGCTCATCGCAGCCACTTTCTCAATGAGTGCCATATACTCTTCACTCTCATAGTCGGTGCGCGTCATCAATTCTTGGTTGAGTTGCTCAATTTCCCCCTCCATCTCCTTGAGATGTTCAAAGGGCAAACAAGCCTCTTCAAAAACGGTGCGTCCATCTTCGGTGAGCAAGTGCTGCGGCAGGTAAGCAATGACCGAATCTTTTGGCGCGCTCACCCTACCCTTCGTGGGTTGTCGTTCACCAGCAAGAATTTTCAAGAGCGTACTTTTTCCCGCTCCGTTTTTCCCCATCAAAGCGATGCGGTCTTTCTCATTGATTTGAAAAGAAATATCTTTGAAAAGGGTTGTACCCCCAAATTCTACGGTGAGTCCGTCTACTGATATCATAAAGTGTCTATATTATGCTGCGATAGTCTAAATGTGATGTTTGTGCAAAGTTACTCATTCTTCCTCGCTTTGCCAAATACGTTGCCCTGATTTGCCCCAGAGCAAGGGAAATCCTCCTAGCACATAGAGTCTCCAAAATGAGTCACCAACCAATTGCGGTAGAACAACAAAGCAGTTTCTTCCCACGAAAAGTCGATACCCTTCTCGGGATTATCCTCTATATAATAGTGGAGAGGGGGAGCAATGGGCAAACCCTTTGCCAGATCACGGCGGTATTCTCCATCGAGGGTGTCGGCTCTATATTCTAAATGCCCGGTCACAAAAGTTTGCTGCCGAGCGGCATCGTAGAGAATGCTCTGCCCCACTTCACTGTCCGCCAGCACCTCCAACCCTTCGGGAAGACGTTGCCAATCACATCCCGACAACGCAAGTTCAACACATGCCACCTCCCAGCAAAGTTCAGTATGCCGACTATGCGGCATGGGAAAAGTCTCACCCAAACCACAGAGTAAGGGATGTTGCGGAGCTAGATTGCGCTGCGCGAAAATGCCAAAACATTTTTCGGAAAGCGCACGCTTTCCCCATCCATAGAAATGATGGAGTGCTGCTTGTGCAGCCCAACAGATGTTGAGTGTGGGAATACCACAATGCGCTGTCCAATCCCAAATGTTTTGAAGTTCCTTCCAATAGCGTACCTCTTCAAAGGACATCTGCTCCAGAGGAGCCCCAGTGACGATGAGCGCATCAATAGTCAGCAGCTGCTTTTCACCACAACCACACGCAAGCACGTCCTCCGAAGCCTCAGCCATCGAGGGAGCAAAGTCCACATAATGCGCATCTACATAAGCCTGCGGCGTAGTTTTGTAGTGTTGATGAGGAATTTTCAGCAACACCAAATTGACATCTAAGTTAGCCGCAGAGAGCATCTTACAGAAGTCGAACTCCGTTTCCGGCTTTTGTGGCATAAGATTGAGCAAACCCACGGTGGGTAAAGTAGGCTCTTGCCCCACACAGAGGGAAAAACCTAAACGTGCCAAACTTTCAATGGCGGGAATTTGACTATTGACGTAGAGCATCGCAACAAAATCTGAAGAAAAAAAGAAAAAGGCAGTCAGCCACAAAGGAATGCGCTGACCACCTTATTAAACCCCAATCGGTCATTAGAGCGTAAAAGTGCTACTGGTAACGGAAAAGATCACTTCCTTACCACACATCCACGCGCTTAGCTTTTGGAGTGAAGAGTTTGTCGCCCTTCTTGATGTTGAAAGCCTTATACCACGCGTCTATTTGGGGTAAAGCCGCGTTCACGCGCCAACGACCAGGAGAGTGAGGGTCAGTGCGCACACGATTGCGCAAGGCTTCGGGGCGCGCATTGCCTGCCCACACCAAAGAATAAGCAAGGAAGAAACGCTGTTCGGGAGTGAAACCATCATTCACAGTCGAAGGATTTTGCGCTTGTGCTTTTTGGAACGCTTGATAAGCTATTTTGATGCCGCCATGGTCTGCAATGTTTTCACCACAAGTGAGGGCGCCATTCACATGCACGCCAGGCAAAACTTCTACAGCATTAAAGGTGCGAACCATACGCTGTGTGCGTTGCTCAAAATTCTTTTTGTCTTGTTCAGTCCACCAGTTGCGCAAATTGCCATCCTTGTCAAACTGTGCGCCTTGGTCGTCAAAACCATGCGTCATTTCGTGACCAATCACCACACCAATAGCTCCATAATTGATGGCATCATCGCCATCAGCTGTGAAGAAAGGAGGTTGGAGAATGCCAGCAGGGAAACAAATCTCGTTGGTTGTGGGATCATAATAAGCGTTGATCGTTTGAGGTGTCATTCCCCATTCATCGCGATCCACGGGTTTATTGACCTTGCGTTGCACTTCGTCGTCGTTGGCAAAGGCAGCAGCGCGTTGCAAATTTTCATAGAATGATAGAGACTCGTCGATGTGAAGTCCATCATAACTGCGCCATTTGTCGGGATATCCGATTTTGACATAGAAACTATTGAGTTTGTTTTGCGCCTCAGCCTTTGTAGCAGCTCCCATCCACTTTTGTTCTTGGATACGTTCGCCAAGTGCCACTTGAAGGTTCTTCACCAACTGAAGCATACGCTGTTTAGACTGTTCGGGGAAATAGCGTTCTACATACATTTTGCCGACTGCCATGCCCAGCACACCTTCCACAGTGCCCACCGCACGTTTCCATCGAGGACGGTCTTGTTCTGAACCCGACATCACTTTGCCATAAAAATCAAAGTTTGCACGACGGAAGTCATCGCTCAAGGCATTAGAAGCATCATCAATGACAAAAAACTCAACGTAGTTCTTTAACGCTTCGATGTAGCTCTCACTCCACAACTTTTCCACTTCGTGAATGGGTTGGAGTTGATTGACAGAAACTTCTGTGACAGCGGGAAAATTCTGCATCAAAAGATAAGCATTCCAATCAATGCCAGGGAAATCGCGCAACAAATCGTCATAACTCATCTTGTGATAGTTGCCTTCAATGTCGCGTTGTTCCGTGGCAGAAAACGAAACCTTTGCAATGCGTGTTTCGATGGCAAGCACATCTTCCATCTTCTTCGCAGCATCTGCCGCAGAATAACCCACAAGTTGGAAAAGTTGTTGGATATATTTCTTGTAACCCTCGCGCGCTTTCATCAACAATGTGACCAACCGCACCCTCGAAATTTCTTGTGGCAAAGTGGTGGACTATCGTGTGGCTTATGATGAGTATGTGCAACTACGTGCAGAACGCAGAGAGAGTCAGCTCCGCGCCTATGAGAATCAGCAGAAAGAAATTGCCGATTTGAAAGATTTCATTGAGCGTTTTCGCTACAAACCCACCAAAGCGGTGCAGGTGCAAAGCCGCATCAAGCAGTTGGAGAAAATTGTGCCCATTGAGATTGACGAAATCGACACTTCGCGCCTTCATCTCAAATTTCCTCCTTGCAGTCGAAGCGGAGATTATCCCGTGATTTGCGAGGATGTGGAGAAACACTATGGCGAGCACGTGGTGTTCGACCAAGTGAACCTCACCATCAAGCGTGGAGAAAAAGTGGCTTTCGTGGGCAAGAACGGCGAAGGCAAATCTACGCTGGTGAAGTGCATCATGGAGGAGATTTCTCACGGTGGAGTGTTGAAAATTGGTCACAATGTCCAGTTGGGCTATTATGCGCAAAACCAAGCACAGCTATTGGACGATGAACTGACCGTGTTCGACACCATCGACCATGTGGCAAAGGGCGATATTCGCTTGAAAATACGCGACATCCTTGGAGCCTTTATGTTTGGCGGTGAAGCTTCGGAGAAGAAAGTGAAAGTGTTGTCGGGTGGAGAGCGCAGTCGTTTGGCGATGATCAAACTTCTCCTCGAACCTGTCAATCTGCTCATCTTGGACGAACCTACCAACCACTTGGATCTTCGTACAAAAGACGTGTTGAAAGAAGCTATTTTGGCGTTTGACGGCACGGTGATTGTGGTGAGCCACGACCGCGAGTTTCTTGATGGTTTGGTAACCAAAGTCTACGAATTTGCCGGTGGCCGCGTGCGAGAACATCTAGGTGGCATCTATGATTTTTTGCGACAAAAAGAAATCACCAGTTTGGACGAGATTGGCACGCAACTTTCTAACAACGGCACCTCTCCCTCTGCCGCCAGTGTTGCGATCGCTACTAATAATGCACCTTCTGAAGGAGCGTTGAGTTATGCCGAACAGAAGGAAGTGGCGAAGCAACGTCGAAAATTGGAACAAGCGGTCAAGGAGGCGGAGAAGAACATCGAACAGCTCGAAGCCAAAATAGCTGAAGTGGAAGAGCAACTTTCCACTCCCGAAGGGGCTGCGAATGTGGACTTGTTTACCCAGCACGGTGAACTCCGCAAACAGCTCGCAGCAGCTGAAGAAGTGTGGAGCGAAGCTGTGGAGGCTTTGGGAGAATAAGCCGAAAGGATTTTGCAAGCAATGCACTTGTCCCTTGAAACTTTCGTGTGAGGATTCACCACGATTGCTCTATAATCACAAAAAGAATAAAACAATATAACATCTGATATATGCAACTCAAACACGTTTTGCTCTCAGCAGGATTGCTAGCCACTTCGGTTTGCGCACAAACCACACTGAAGGGTTACGACAAAGCAAACATGGATGCAGCAGTGCGTCCTGGTACAGACTTCTACGAATATGCGGATGGCGGCTGGATGAAAGCGCATCCTCTCACTAGCGAACACTCTGAGTACGGACAGTTTCACGCACTCGATGAAGTCAATCGTGAGCGCATCCGCACGCTCATTGAAGAACTCTCTCAAAAGAAGGCAGAAGATGGCACTTTGGCTCAAAAGATTGGCGGTCTGTATCGTTTGGCAATGGACAGTGTGCGACTGAAC
>JABZGM010000112.1 GCA_015259235.1 Alloprevotella sp.
ATTTTGCTACATAGACTACGCAAATTGCAGAAAAATTTCATCCAACACTATTCTGCTATATAGACCACGCAATTCTCACCCATATAGCCCATTTTCGCACCACCCCGCTGAAACGAGGTTTCGCCCTTTTCTATCCCCTTTGATGGCGTTTGGAGAAATTTCATGCTATCGTCGCACTTTACGACCTCTAAAATGCTCCACTATCGGCAGCTGCTCTCCATCAATTTTCCGCTTCCCTCGGAGCTTTCTCAAAAAACCTCGGAGTTTTTCCAAAAAACGTGGGAGTTTTTTTCAGTCCCCTCCGAGAAAAGATTTCTCACAGCAAATAGGAACACAGAACTGCGGGACATCAATTACCGCGATTCGCTTTGGTGATTTGCCCAGCACTGAGGAGGATAGAACAGAGCGTTTGCACCTCAGCCGTGGAGGCGATGCGTATGCCCAGCGTGCCGTGAAAAATACCATCATGCGCTTTGAGCTGGATGCTCTGGAGCTGATATTGCGGATGCTGAGAGAAGATCAAAGCGATTTCTTGCAAGACACTCGGGCTGTCGATGCCTTCCAGATGAATCGTCGCTTCGTAGAGATGCACAGAGGGATGGGAGTTGTCCCACACGGTGGCAATGATGTTATTGCCAAAGCTCGTTTTGTGCTTGAGCGCTACACTACAATCACGACGATGAAGTTCGAGATGATGATGATTGTTGATGTAGCCCATCACTTCATCCCCCTTGATTGGGCGGCAATGTGAACAGATTTCGCAGTGATTGATCACCTCATCAGAGAGCGTAAGGATGGCTTTGCGATCCAGTTGTTCGACGAAATTCGCATCCAAAGCATCTTGCGCCTCCAAGTTTTCGGGCAGCGATTTATCTTTAAGGAAGGGCACAAAACGGCGCCATCCCCATCTGCGTGAGGTTTTCTTGCCCAAGAGGTGCTGCACATCGGCTTCGGAGAGGACCAGACGTCCTTCTCCCAAAGCATGATAAAGGGCAGAGGGAGTGTCGAAACGATGGAAAGACCTTATCTTATGGAGGTTGGAATCATTGTCCTCCACCTCGTGCATTTTGAGAAATTCGCGCAAAATGTTTTCCCCTTTGCGCTGACACTCGCGTGCAGCACGTCTCAGTGCAGCTGAGATGCGACCGCGCGCCTTGCCCGTGGTAACAAAGTTCATCCACTCGGGTTGAATGGTCTGCGACTGCGAGGTGAGAATCTCGATTTGGTCACCATTCGCCAAGCGATGACTCATGGGCACAAGGCGGTGATTGACCTTTCCCCCAATACAATGGCTACCCACCATGGAGTGGATGGCAAAGGCAAAGTCGAGAACCGTGGCACCTTGTGGGAGGGTCAGAATGTCGCCTTTTGGAGTGAAGACATTGAGTTCGGAAGCAAAGAGGTTGAGTTTGATGGTGTCGAGGAGGTCGAGCGTGTCGGGTTGGGGATCATCGAGGATTTCCTTGATTGAATTGACCCAAGTGTCGAGTTCTCTTTCTTCCACTTCCGTCTCTGGCGACTTATACTTCCAGTGCGCGGCAAACCCGCCTTCAGCAATATCGTCCATGCGGTCAGAACGGATTTGCACTTCAATCCATTTCCCTTGATGCGACATAAAAGTATTGTGGAGCGCTTGGTATCCATTAGCCTTTGGTGTCGAAAGCCAGTCGCGAAATCTTGAGGGGTGAGGTTTATAGATTTGGGTGAGTGCCGCATAGATGGCATAGCACTCAGCAATTTCATTGTCACGGTCTTTGGGATGGAAGACAATGCGGATTGCCAAGATGTCAAACACCTCCTCAAAGGGCACGTGTTTGCGTTGCATCTTTTGCCAGATGCTATAAGGACTTTTGACGCGCGCTTTGAGTTCATAGTCAATGCCTTGAGCGTCTAGTGCTTGGCGAATGGCAGGTGTGAAATCGTTGATGGCATCATCGCGCTCTAGTTTGGAATCCTTCAAATGTTGCATCACGGCATTGTAGTCATCGGGGTGCTCATATTTGAAAGAAAGATCTTCGAGTTCTGTTTTGATGCGATTCAAGCCCAGTCGGTCTGCCAAAGGCGCGAAGATATAGAGCGTCTCCCCCACGATTTTATACTGTCTGGAGGGCAGCATAGAGGAGAGGGTGCGCATATTGTGGAGACGATCGGCAATCTTGACCAAGATCACACGGATATCGTCGCTCATGGTGAGCAAAATCTTCTTGAAAGTCTCCGCTTGCATCGAAGCACGATTGCCGAGTAGTCCTCCGCTCACTTTGGTGACTCCTTCAACGATATTGGCAATTTTCTCCCCGAAGAGGTTGGCAATGTCGTCGCGTGTGTAGTCTGTGTCTTCCACCACATCATGGAGCAGCGCAGCACAGATGGTGGTAGAGCCCATGCCCATTTCCTCACAGCACACTTGAGCAACTGCGATGGGATGGAGGATATAGGGTTCTCCACTGCGGCGGCGCACCCCTCGGTGTGCAGCCTTAGCAAAATTGAACGCCTTGGTGATGATTTCGGTCTTCTTGCGGTGGGGTGAAGCAAGATAGGTGTCAATCAATCGCTGGAAGGCAGACTGTATGAGGGTTTCGTCAGACATTAGACGTTAGACGTTAGAGACTAGACGTTAGACGTTAGAGATTAGACGTTAGAATCTTGACGTTAGACGTTAGAGACTAGACGTTAGGCATCAGAATAGCCGCGTATCGGGATAAAACAATACGAGCCTAGACTTTAGAGATAAGATGCACACCACATTAGGGGGATTACTTCTCCACGGCCAATGTCTTATGCTTGTTCTCTAACGTCTAGACTCGTCAAATTCATCACTTCACACGGATTTTCTTACCCGCGCGGATGCTGTTGCCAGAGATTTTGTTCATCTTTCGGAGCTTTGCCACAGTGGTGCCATTGCGTTCGGCGATTTCACTCAGCGTATCGCCCTCCTTGATGTTCACCTCTTTTGTGCGCTCCTTTTTATGCTTGTTTTTCTTGCTCGACTTTTCCGACTTCGACTTTTTGTCTTTCTTACCCTTCTTAGACGAAGCACGCTGCTCAGCCTCTTGCGCTTTGCGCTCGGCAGCTTCTTGACGCAAACGAGCACGACGCTCCGCACGAGTTTCGCCCACGGCATTGTCGTTAGAGGCAGTAGCACTTGTCGTAGTGGCAGGTGTCACCTCATCGCGGCGTTGAGGTTGGTCGGGAGCAACATAATTATAGACCGAATCTCCCAGTTGCAAGAAGAGGTCGATGGTGGGAAGCGGCATACGAATGGCATAAGGCTCGGTGTATCCAGGCACCAACCCCGTGCGATATTGGGGGTTCATCGCCGTCAGAGCTTCCAAATCCAAACCGCAGGCTCCAGCAATTTGCGCCAAACTAATGTTGCGCGTCACCACCACGGTGTCCGTTTCAATGGGCACACGCGTCTTCATCGCGGGGATGTTGTGATCGCAATAATAGTTCATCACATAGTTAGCAGCGATGAAAGCAGGCACATATCCACGAGTTTCGCGAGGGAGATAAGGATAAATCGCCCAATAATCTTTCACTCCTCCGGCGCGCTTGATGGCTTTGGCAATATTACTAGGACCACAGTTGTAAGCCGCAATGGCGAGTGTCCAATCGTTGTAGCGGTTGTAGAGTTCTTTGAGATATCGTGCAGCTGCCCAACTAGATTTGATGGGATCGCGGCGTTCATCGACCAAACTATTGATGGTGAGTCCGAACTTTCGCGCTGTGGGGATCATGAATTGCCACAACCCAGCAGCACCCACACGACTTGTGGCAGTGGGTTCGAGCGCACTCTCGATGACGGGGAGATATTTCAACTCCAAAGGTAGTCCTTCGGCTTCGAGCGCTTCTTCAAAGAGAGGGATGTAAAAGTTTTGCGCTCCGAGCATGAAACTCACCGAACGACGCAGACGCCCCGTGTAGGCGTCGATATATTCCTGCACCACATCGTTATAAGGCATTTCAATCCTAGTAGGGAGTCGACGCAGGCGATCTTTGTACACCTCGGGAGTGACATTCGTCTCAGCCACGTGGGTGAGACAAGTGGAGTCAACCACCATGTATTTCTTGACATACCACGTGTTGAGTTGTGCATCTACATTCTGAAGCATACCCTCAGTAGGGTTCACCTCAGGATTGGGCACTTGGTCTGGTGCAACGACCGTGGTAGGAGGATTTGTCGAAAAAGTGTGCGCCTGCGCAGGGAGTGCCGCTCCCAAGAAGGGAACAGTGGCAGCACAAGCTAGGAGATATTTGAATAAAGACATTAGCGTTAAGCTTTATACGTTAGAAGATTGTCTTCCCTTGTCGCCAGGGATAGGATTTCCGTGCGACAACCTTCGTAGATGATACGAGAATGATTGAATCAACATCGCCCTTGCTCACTAGAAAGTGAGGGTAGCCCCGATGCCCATGCTCTGGTGGCGTTGCAGCCCATTGAAGGTGTCGATGGTGGCAGGCACCACCTGCAAGGAAAGGTCAGGACTGATATCGAAGACCGACAGTTGTGCATCGACATAGGCATCGACAACGGAGAGGAGATACACTCCGATGAAGCAGAAAGCCGAGAGGTCGCGATAACGGCGATAGCGGTCTTTGCGATTTTTGAACACCGTCTTAAACTGCTCCAAACGGCTGTCGATGTCGTAGGTAGGAGGAAAGAGATTGCGGAAACTATTGGTGAGCGGATCATCGTCCATGATGTCGAGATAGGCTTGCGAATAGTCCATATACATCTGCTGATTCCACAAGAAAGCGTAGGTGCATCCTAGAAAGCCACCATAAAAGAGGGGCAATTTCCAGTATTTTCTGTTGTAGATTTGTCCTCCTCCGGGAATCACGAGGGAGAGCCAAAGTGCGCGTTGTGGATTGGGGACAAATTGTTTCTTCAGTTGTCGCTGCAAGTCTTGACTAGCTGCCCAAGGTGCAGCAACCGCCTTACTATTTTTCTTCACCAACTCCACGGTGTCAACAGGTGGTGAGAGGCGTCGCTCCAAACTGTCGAAACGTGCTTTCACAGCCGCTTCTGCAGTGTTGAGGGTGTCTTTGCGCGCAATCGTGTCCGACATCCATCGTTCTACACTTCCGTTGGTAGGAAGAGTGACCAAACGACTAGAAATGGCAGCACGACTCACTGGCCCTACCGCAAAGCAGAGCAACAGCAACAACAAAATGCGCGAAAGGAGGTACTTCATCGCTCAATAGATTGAGAGCACATCTCATTCCGTAGGTTTAACCTTGCGTCGGTCGGCTAGAGCGCACCGCGAAGGCTCGTCCCACTCAAGATGAATTCTTCAGTAATTTTTAGCCCAAACGCTCCATCAAAGCGAGGATGCGCTGGAGTTCTTCTTCATTGGCAAAGGGGATGGTGATATTCCCCTTACCTTCTTTACAAGTCATGCCCACTTTCGTTTGGAACATCGTGGCAAGACGATCGCGCACGGGCACATATTGTTCGGCAAGTTGCTGACTTCCCTTGATGGTGCGTCGACCAGACTGCACGTCTTGTCCTGCGTTGAGAGATTTCACCATCTCCTCCACTTGACGCACGGAGTACCCCTTCTCTTGAATGTCCTTGAAGAGTTTCACCTGCTGCGACGGCTGTTGGAGTCCGAGGAGTGCGCGGGCGTGTCCTTGGTCTATTTCGCGCTTTTTGAGTGCCATCTGCACTTGTGCCGGTAGTTTGAGGAGACGCAAATAGTTGGCAATGGTGGCACGTTTTTTTCCCACCTTTTCAGAGAGAGCGTCTTGCGTGAGGTCGTATTGCTCGATGAGTTTTTGATAGGCGAGGGCAATTTCGACAGCGTTGAGGTCTTCGCGCTGAATGTTTTCCACCAACGCCATTTGCATCATGCCTTCATCGTTGACCGTGCGCACATAGGCTGGGATGGTGTCAAGACCTGCGCGTTGCGATGCGCGCCAGCGGCGTTCACCGGCAATGATTTGATAAGTGCCATCCTCCATTTGTCGGAGGGTGATGGGCTGAATGATGCCGATTTGTCGGATGCTCTCTGCGAGTTCTTCGAGGGCTTCTTCGTCAAACTCCACGCGAGGTTGGTTGGGATTGGCTTTGATGCTGTGGATGTCGACTTCGTTGATGCTCGACGATCCACTGGTGCTCACCTCTCCTGTGGAGATGAGGGCGTCTAGTCCGCGCCCGAGGTTGGGATATTTCTTTTTTACAGCCATTATAGTTGTGTCACGTTAGTGGAAAAGGAACACTGCGGAGCGATGCTCTGCGAAGATGCGCTCAGAGGGTTTTCGCTTGGTGAAAGACTGCACCGCGAGGGTGGAGCTGCGCCTTAGGCATTGTCGCTGGGTGCAGCGGCTTTCTCGCGGTCTATGATTTCTCGCGCAAGGGAGAGATAGTTTACCGCACCGATGGAGTCGATGTCGTAGAGGAGTGCAGGAATGCCGTGCGATGGAGCTTCAGAGAGTTTGACATTGCGCTGAATGACGGTTTTGAACACCAATTCTTGGAAGTGTCTTTTGACTTCGTCGTAGATTTGATTGGCAAGTCGCAAACGTCTGTCATACATGGTGAGGAGGAACCCTTCGATTTCCAACTGCGGATTGAGTCGCATTTTGATCATGCGCACGGTGTTGAGGAGTTGGGTGATGCCTTCGAGGGCGAAATACTCACACTGCACGGGAATCACCACCGAGTCCGCAGCTGTGAGCGCATTGACGGTGATGAGACCTAGTGAGGGACTGCAGTCGATGAGGATGTAGTCGTAGTCATCTTTGATAACTGCCAGCATCTCTTTGACCACAAACTCGCGTCGTTCCATTTGCAGGAGTTCCACATCGGCTCCGGAGAGTCTGACGTGCGATGGCACGATGTCGAGTCTTTCAAC
>JABZGM010000113.1 GCA_015259235.1 Alloprevotella sp.
CCGCATCGAGGGGCATGGGGGTGAAATAGGAAATAAACTTGCGCAGGCGATAGGCTTCGGAATATTCCTCGGCACTTTCGGGCACCATCTCGAGGAGGGGCAGGGCTTGGGCGCGGAGAGCAGCAAGTTCGTAGATGAGGGCAGTGTTGAACATCGTGTCGGCTTGTTCCTGGAAGGGGAAAATCCATTTTTCTTCGCCTGCGGTGACGGATGCGCAACGACGGATGACCTCTTGGGGATGATAGCCACGATATTTGTAGTCGCGGCAGATGCGGCGGAGCAATCGGCTATCGCTCGTGGGGATGTAGTTGTGGTCGTCGAGCATGATGGTGGTAAGTGCCGAAGCATAGATTTTATATTTTGCTGCGGCAGGGATTTTCTCACTCATGCGAGGGTTGAGGGCGTGGTTGCCTTCGAGGATGAGAATGGTCTCAGGCTGTAGGCGCAGTAATTTGCCACTAGGACGACTCTTGCCAGAGGGGAAGTCGAAAACGGGGAGTTCTACTTCGTGACCCGCTAGGAGTTGCGACATTTGGTTGTTGAAGAGGGGGAGATCTACTGCTTCGATAGTCTCAAAGTCGTAATCTCCATTTTCATCGAGGGGAGTGGCTTCGCGATCCACAAAATAGTTGTCGAGCGAGATGCTCACAGGGCGTTTGCCGCAGGCACGGAGCTGCACCGACAAGCGTTTGCTGAAGGTGGTTTTGCCCGAAGACGAAGGACCAGCGATGAGTACCACTTTGATGTGGTCGTGGGTGGCGATGTGGTCGGCAATCTTTGCGATTTGCTTTTCCTGCAAGGCTTCTGCCACATTGACCAAATCGTTGGTAGCCCCAGCGCGAATAGCCTTGTTGAGTTCGCCAACTGTGGTGCAACCGAGGATGGTTTGCCGATTGTGCTGCTCTTGGAAGACATCGAACATCTTACTTTGTTCGGTCATGGGGCGCAGTTGTTCGGGTTGTTTGGGATCGGGCACGCGAATGAGGAGACCTTCGCCATAGGTGACGAGGTCAAATAGATTCAGTTGTCCTGTGCGGAGGAGCAGTGCGCTGTAGAAATAGTCGACTGTGTCGTCGAGGATGTAGTAGTGGGTGTAGAGGTCGCCCAGGCTTTCGAGGAGTTGCACCTTGCGAGTGAGCCCTTGACTGCGAAATACTTCTATCGCCTCGGTGGTGTGTGCGGTGACGCGGCGGAAAGGGATGTCTGCATCCACGATTTCTGCCATGCGCTGACGCAGTTGCGCAGCCACTTCAGGGGTTACCCCACCTTCCACCTTGAGGTGGCAATAGTAGCCGCCTGCCACGGGGGTGCCAATGCGGAGGTTGGAACCAGGGAAGAGGTCGCGTGTGGCTTTGTAGAGCACGAAAAAGAGGCTTCGTGTGTAGGTGCGCAAACCCGAGAGAGAGGTGAGGTTGAGAAATTCGAGGTCGCGCGAATCGTTGATGGTGTAGTGCAATCCTTCCACACGGTTGTTGACTTTGCAACTGGTGACGCAGCAGTTTTCTTGCAGACCGATGAGAGGATATATTTCTTCGAGTGTCGCTCCCTTGGGGACTTCGTGGTACTGTCCCGTGTTTTTGCAGAAGATTTTAATGAGTTTCATAAAGAGATGAGACGCTAGAGATTAGACGTTAGAGGCTAGAGATTAGACGTTAGACGCTAGAGATTAGACGTTAGACGCTAGAGATTAGGCGTTAGACGCTAGAGATTAGGCGTTAGAAATTAGACGTTAGAGGTTAGAGGGGTACCTCCTCTTTTTTAGAACCTCCGTCAATAAAAGACATTAGAAAGTAGTTCCCTCGTTGAATGAGTGAAGGAACTACTTTCTAATAAGAGAGGATTAGCGTTTACTCTTCTCCCTTAAAGAGAGGATCCCATGCGGGAAGGAGTGTGGGCTTTTGTTCGAGGAGCTTGAGGGTAGCGGCAGGCACATATTTCTTCTGCACTACAAGGCGGAAGCTATATTCATCGAACCATTTGTCGGTCATCACCAAGTGACCTGCAACTCCTGTGGTGGGACCCCACGAGTTTTCCACCTTCCACTTCAAAGGCTTTCCATCTTTGTCCAAATCCACAGCACAGAGGGTCATGGCATGGCTAGAGGCAGAAGCATAAGTTTGGATGCGCTCTGCTTTGGTCATGGGGAAAGTGGTGTTGAAGAGGTTCTCATAGTCGAAGTTTTCCAGCGAAAGGATGCCCGTCTTGCGGTCGTAGAACTTGCCCACGTCGCACGAGTAGTACATGCGTGTGCTGTCCTTGATGCTGGCAATCGCCATTTGCTTGATTTCCTCCATGGGGAGATTGAGGAAGGTCCAGTTGTGACCATCGTAAGTGTGGCGATCGAGGTCGATGGCATAGGTTTTGTGGTAGGGACGTGAGGGGTCGTTCATGAGCATCACATAGTCGCTCACCAAGTTGAAACCTACAAAGCGGCGATAGAACTCTTGTGGAGTATAGGTGTCGGTGCTGATGGGCTTGCCTTGTGCATCGCGGAGAGTATAGGTGAACTGCGTGGGAGGTTCGCCAAGGCATGCCACGAGGATGCGGTAGATGGTAGCGAGTTGTTCAGCCTTGCGCGCCTCGAGTTTTTTGCCACGTTCGCCAGCAGCATAGGCTTTGCGGAGAGCAAGACCATATTCTCGGAGCTTGAGGGCAATCACCTTTGCCATAGCACTGGTGTTGTTGGCATTGTAGCTCTCGGGCATCACCTCGGCAGGCACGACACCATATTTACTGATGACGTCTTGCACACCAGTGAAGGTGCCACCATCGCTGATGGGATTGCGGAACAACCAATCCACAGTGAGATCGCTCATGGGCTTATTGGCCTTGTCGATGATAGACTGCAAGAAAAGATTGGACTTTTCGAGTTGGTCGTAGAAAGAGTTGTAGCTTTGTGAAAACTCGAAACGTCCCAACTTTTGCTCACGAATCATGTGCGAGCGCATCACGTTGAGACCAGTGAAGAGCCAGCATCGACCGCTAGACTGTTGGTCGGTGATGCCCTTTGAAGGAGCTTCGTTGGAGAAATAGGTGTCGTTGGCTTGCGCCACGTTAGGACGTGCGGCGAGAGCTGCAACACCGGAGGTTATAAGTGCGTTTTGCAGGGCTTTGCTGGTTGGATTATTGGGCACGCTCTTGCGAAAGTTGCTGAGCATGTCGGGAGTGATGGCACCGCTTTGTGCAAAGTTGGGGAGCACAGCAGCTGAGAAGCAAAGTGCAAGAGCTGCACGAGTGAGAAAATGATGTGACATTATTGTGTGGTTTTTAGATTGCTGGGGCTAGAAGCTCTAGAGGAGCCAGGGAAACTAGAAGGACTAGATGAATTAGAAGAGCTAGAGAAGCTAGAAAAACCAGAGAATGATTGGTCTAACGTCTAATCTCTCACGTCTAAATTCTAACGTCTAATTTCTAATTCATATCCATCCTTCGGCTTTGTACCAAGCCACTGCTTCGGGAACACCGCGACTCAAGGTCCATTGTGGTGCGTAGCCCAAGTCTTGTTGGGCGGGGGTGATGTCGCAAATCCAGTTGCGTTGGCGCAAGAGTTGGAATTTGTCCATGTTGAGCGTCGACATCTTGCCAGTGCATTTAGAAATCCACGTGCTCACTTGGCACACAGCATGGAGAAACCACACAGGAGCTTTGATGTGAACCACCCATTTCACGCCCATCTCTTGTTGCAACAAGTCGCTGAAAGCGCGGCTGTCATAGACTTCTCCATCACTGAGAAAATAACTGCGACCACGCTCTCCGCGATGGAGCGCTAGGAAACAAGCGTCGACCAAGTCACGAACATAGATGAAGGTGAGGGCTTGTGGGGTGTAGCCCACTGCGAAATCGATGTGCTTCTTGATGCTATCTGCCATGAGGAAATAGTCTCTCTCACGAGGACCATAAACTCCTGTGGGACGAAGGGTGACAAAGTCCAAACCTTCAAGGGTGGCAAGAGCACGCTCAGCATCGAGCTTGGAACGACCATAGGCAGTGTTGGGCTGAGGCGTGTCGGCATCGGTGATGGCTCGATAGCAATCTAGCCCTTGGGCAACGGTGCCATCAGCTTGGCGAATGGGATTTTCTGCCACAGCTCCCACTACAGAGAGGGAAGAAACGAAGACAAATCGTCCGTTGAGTAATTGCAAATCGAGCAATGTGCGCGCCAATCGGAGGGTGCCTTCGGTGTTGGTGCGACGGAATGCTGCTTCGTTGGGAGCTTTAGTGGCACCTGCTGCATGAATCACGTAGTCGAAAGCCCCATGCTCGGCAGCATGCTCGCTGAGTTGTTGTGTGAGCACAGCGTCATTGCCCAAATCAAGTTCGATGAAATGGATGCGTGGATCAGTGAGATACTCCTTGCTGCTCGTTTTGCGGAGCACTGCCCATGTGTCGAAACCTAATTCGAGTGCTTTTTCTACGAGGAAAGATCCTACAAAGCCTGAGGCTCCAGTGATGAGAATTTTAGACATTGGCGAGAGTGGCTTGTAGCAAAAGTTATGTTTTGGGGAGGCTTTGCGCATCTCTTTCGGAGATGACTTCCCGTTTTGCTTGGTGCACCTGCGTAGGCTACAGTTGGCACGCAGTGGCATCATTGGCAAAGATAATGATTTTCAGTGAAACGAGCAAGGTCGTTTCGCGCTTCTGCGTGTGGTAGATAAGTCTGGTGGAAGGGTAAAAAAGAAAAGGCTTACTTTTCGATGTGAAAAGTAAGCCTTCAATTTCCTAAGTCGGGGTGACTGGACTCGAACCAGCGACCTCACGCCCCCCAGACGCGTACTCTAACCAACTGAGCTACACCCCGATTTTTTGGAGGAGGCAAGGAGCATTTCTGCTTTCTTGCCGTTTGCGTTTGCAAAATTACGACGAAAATTCGGAATCACCAAATTTAGCGACATATTTTTGTGATATTTCATCATCTAAACCTTATACTTGATGCTAAAAAGCTATCAACCTGTCGCCTATACATCTTGTGGTTCCATCTTTTATCTTCATGTTTGCCACTCGACTTTGCCCTACCACTGCACGCGGTAAGTGAGTCCTGTGGTGACAAACATGGGGTGCAATCTCATACTTACCGTAGTGAAACCAGGGCGGAAGATGTTGGTGAAGACATAGCGTGCTTGGAGAAACACAGACCAATGCCCTGATACCTGCCAGTCTACACCCGTTTGCCAGCCGAAACCCCACCGCGCCATGTCGTTGCTAAAGTCGTAGGTGGGCGCTTCTTCGGGAGAAGAACCAAATTCTACCTTGCGACCCGTGGGGGTATCGACACGGATGTAGCCATCGGTCACCGAACCAGTGAAACTTCTGTCGAAATACCATTCCACCACAGGACCGGTGGAGAAGGTCCAGCGTGAGAGCGGTTGCCACTGCGCTTGAAGCGGCAAGGCAAAACCTTGTTGGGAAGCGCGGGTGTGATTGATGCCTGAGAAATAACCTTCGAGGGAATTGCCAGCTTGCACCACTTTCACCTCGTAGCCTTTGACACGTGCTTCGGTGCGCATGCCGCGGTCGAAATAGTGAACGCCCACTGCAGTGCGCCATTTTGGGGAAAGTCGATGCGAAAGGTCAAAGCCCCAGCTCAGTCCGTCGGTGGGATGGAAACGCTGTATCTCGCGAATTTCTGCTGGAAAAGGCATAGGAGTCATGCCTCCGATGGTGTATCCGAGATGTGGTGTGAGTTGCCAAGTTGAGGCGGGTGTTGAGGAATCAGTGCTCTCGGCATGAACCGTAGTGGCTGTGACGAATGTCAGCCCCAAACAGAGCAGACTCCCGATATAATGGTGTGACATTGAAAACTATACGTTAGTAGTGGTGAAAAAACAGAAAGATATACCTTCTAATATCTCAGTATGTCGAGGAGGGAGAATGTTTTGTCCTCGAAGTCATCGTCGATGGTTGCTGCTGTAATCATTGATAATCAATGCTGCAATCGTCGATGATGAGAGTAGAGCCTAGTGCACCTTCAAACTGCGCACCATTTTTGCTGGAAGAGAAGACAAGCGTAAGGCTATATCCACGCTTAGCCAGAAGTTCGAGCGACAAATTTTCTTTGTAGTCGAAAGCCACATCAAACGACGCCCAAGGACTTGTTTGCTCCACTCCCGTCACCTTAAATTCTGGGACCAAAGCGATGGCGACCACATTTTGGTGCGTCATCACGTTTCTACCATCGAGCACAAGCGGTTTGCCTTCGTGGTCGGTGTTGCGATAGACGACGGCATAGATTTGTGGAAGGTCGCGACCATCTGCAGCAGGACCTGCAACGGCTTTCTGCGATTTGTTGAGATATTGCGCCCCAGGTTGCCACTTATAAAATCCCTTGAAGCGAAGGGGCATACGGCGAATGGGACGTCCAAACTGAGTGGCTGCAAGTGCATCCGTCAAAGCCTTTTGCAGATTGAATGTACCGACAAAGAGATTGCCTGCTGCAATGGGTTTTCCCACCAATAGTCCGAGGAATCCCGTGCTACTGGTGGTCAGTTTTACAGCCTTACCAGTGCGTGCATCATCAGTGACAGTCGTGGGGTATTCGTTGGGTTTCGCCGTGCTATTGCTTAAGGCAAAGCCCGCATTTCCCGTGCCCCATGTGTCGCCACCATTTCCACTGGCGTGAGTGCCTTCGAGAGACCATATATAATATTGTTGATTCTCCGCTTCTAGTTGAGGATAATCGAAGTTGAACACTGGACCGAGGTCGGGAGCTGTGAGGAATTGGACGGTGTAGCGACGCTGATAGCGACCGTCTTCTGAAGTCACTACATAGTGCACCATGCGCTGCTCGCTAAA
>JABZGM010000114.1 GCA_015259235.1 Alloprevotella sp.
TAGTTAGTGAGCGTAGTCAGGGTGACATTTGCAGCGCGGAAAGCCTCTTCTGCCACAGGGAATCCGTAGGTGAAGCTCGCCACCATGCCGAGAATTTCAAAACCAGCGGCACGGAGCGCCTCAACAGCCTTAAGACTGCTACCACCTGTCGAAATTAAATCTTCGACAACCACCACTTTTGCACCTTCGGGCAAGGTACCTTCGATGAGATTGCCCATGCCATGGTCCTTAGCTTTGGCGCGTACGTAGCACATAGGGAGATCCAAGGCATCGGCAACCAAAGCACCTTGAGCGATAGCACCTGTGGCGACCCCAGCAATGGCAGTAGCTTCGGGATATTGCTCACGAATCATAGCTGCGAGTTGCTCTTTCACGAAGGTGCGCACCTTAGGATAAGCCAACGTCTTGCGATTATCGCAATAGAATGGAGACAACCAGCCACTCGCCCAGGTGAAAGGCTGCGTAGGTTGAAGTTTGATGCACTGCACCTCGAGCAGTTGCTGTGCAAATTGGGAAGCGATGGAAGACATATTAGATTGATTTTAAGTGAATAGTATGAAAAAGAAGTCTGCACTATGCAAGCGCAGGGGAGTTCAGTCCCTCGCGCAGTGCTTGCACAATGAGTCGTGCACCTTCTTGCGGGGCAACATTTGTGCCAAGTTGGGCACGCATACGGGCATATCCCGATAATTGCGCTTGTCGAGCCGCGCTTGTGTCGTCGAGCAGTGGGAGCAGATGGCGCGCAATGTAGTGTGGTGCGGTACGATCTGCGATGAGTTCGGGCACCACCTCATCGTCTGCAACGAGATTGACCAAAGAGATGAAGCGACAGTTGAGAAAATGCGGTTGGATGGCGCGTACGATTGCACCGCCTCTGATATGGTAGCACACGACCTGCGGCACACCGAAGAGCGCAGTTTCGAGAGTAGCCGTGCCACTTGTCACCAACGCCGTGTGCGAGTGTTTCAACAGCGCGAAAGTAGCCGCAGACACGAGATGCACCTGGGGATAAGCCTGCAAATAAGGCGCATATTCCTCCAGTTCGATGCCTGGAGCAGCGCATCAGCTTGATCCGCAGCGCATACACGGAGTGTTCGGCAGTGTTGTGGGCAGAGGGGGCAGATTGCGTAGTAGAGACACCACTGCAACTTGCGGCAGATTCGGTTTGCACCTGCGCAAAAGCCTGCAACATCCGCGGCAGATTGGCAGCAATCTCTGAGCGACGCGAACCAGCAAGCAGCGCTACAATTTTGCGCTGCGGATCAAGCTGATGCGCTGCACAGAAGTCTGCGAAAGACTGATTATCGTGCTGCAAAAAATCATCGACCTCTGCACACGAAGGATTGCCCACATAGTCCACTTTGTAGCCATGTTTGCGCTCAAAATAGTCCACTTCAAAGGGTAAAATCGAGAGCACCTTGTCCACATTGCGACGGATTTTGCGAATGCGTCCCTCTTTCCATGCCCAAATCTTGGGAGCGATGTAGTAGAAGATGGGAGCATCGAGGTGTTTTCGTGCCCAAGCCGCGATATTCAGATTGAAACCTGGATAATCCACTAGGATGATGGCATCGGGACGATAGGCAGCAATAGCCGCCTTGCACGCACGCATGGCGCGGAGTATCTGCGGCAAGTGAAGCACCACCTGCACAAATCCCATATATGCCATCGTGCGGTAGTGCCAGAGCACATCAACACCAGCTGCCGCCATGAGGTCACCGCCCAATCCTTGGAATTGAGCATCAGCATCTTCCTTTCGGAGGGCTGTGACGAGGTGCGAAGCGTGAAGATCGCCCGAGGCTTCGCCAGCAATGATGAAATAGCGCATGATGATATGGAGAAATAGCTTGGTGGAATCTGCGGAATTGGTTTGTGGGAAGGGGAAAACTGCGTGCTGAAAAAGCGATGTAGGAAGGAGAACAGTCGAGACTCACTCCCCTTCTTTGCCACTTACCACTCCTTAGCTTGGAGCTTTTGCAACAAGGGATAGTGGGTCACATCGAGGGTTTGCGGAGTAATCGCCACATAACCATGAGCCAAAGCCCAGCGGTCGGTGTCTTCCGCTTCGGGCTCTAGTTCGTAGGGTTCGCCAGTGAGCCAATAATAAGGCGTTCCAGTGCGAGGTTTATAGTTCACTGCCATCTCGTTCACCCAGCGCGAATGCGCCATACGACACACTTTCACGCCTTCAAATTCGGATAAAGCAGGGAAATTGACATTGAGTGCGGAGAAAGGTGGAAGTCCTTCGCGGAGCACCTGTTGCACTATCTCTACGATGTAGGGTGCGCAAGCCGACATATCGACGTCGTAGCTGAAGTGGCAGTAAGAAAATCCAATGCCTGGCACCCCTTGTATCACCCCTTCGTTGACAGCTCCCATGGTACCAGAATAAAAGGTGTTGACACTGGAGTTATCGCCATGGTTCATCCCCGAAACCACCAAGTCTGGCTTGCGACCATAGTTGTCGAGGAACACATTGAAGGTGAGTTTCACACAGTCCACCGGACTTCCTGTGCAAGAATAGATGTCCAGTCCTTCTTCTTCGTGTACGAGTCGGCACTGAATGGGCTGCGTGGCAGTGATGCCACAGCCAAAACCAGAGCGTGCACCATTAGGTGCCACCACCAGAAGGTCGGCAACAGGGCGCAACACATCAATGAGAAAGTTGATGCCAGGGGCTTGATAACCGTCGTCGTTGGAGAGGAGGATAAAGGGACGTGCAGAAGAGTTGAGCATTTCTTCGAGAGATAGGAGAAAAGGACAATAAGAAAATAGAAAAAGAGTCTCCCTCAGTGGCAAGACAGCACCATGCATGGTGCAGGCGGTGCGATAGCCTCGGGCAAACCTTGCGTCAGTTAACCTCATCGAGGGCGATGTTGCAGTAGCAACAGCACCATGATGGGTGCACCCACTAGCGGAGTCACCGCATTGAGCGGAAGTTGCGCTTCGCCCCATAGCGGCAGTCGCGCCACAAGTTGGCAGAAGAGAAGAAGCGCACTCCCCATTAAGAGCGTGAGGGGCAGCAGACGCTGATGGGCACCTTGGTGTGACACCAAACGCGCTGCGTGTGGAGCAGCCAAACCGACAAAGGCGATGGGACCACAAAGGGCAGTGACCACTGCAGAAAGCAGACCGACAACCCCTAAAAGGCGGAAACGCTCGCGATCCACACTGATGCCCAGCGACTGCGCATAGACATCGCCCAGCAACCATGCGTCGAGCACGCGCAACAGGCGGATCGTCAAGAGCAAAAGTAGAAAGATGGCAAGGGCAAAAAGCGGAAGTTGCGACCAACTCACAGAGGTGCAGTCGCCCAAAAGCCAAAGTTGATAGTGGCGCAGTCCATCGGCAGAAGCCCGATGTGCCAAGATGGCAAGCACCGAAGAGACCATGAAGGAGAGCATCACCCCCACTAAGAGCACAGCCGTGGCACTCGCCAAACGTCGGCTCACACTGAGCAGGACACTCAGCACCACCAGTGCGCCCAACAATGCCGAGAGCACGGTGAGGGTGAAGCCTGTCAAGACCGAAACACTCCCCACAACCATCATGGCGAGGGCGGCTCCCAGGGCAGCTCCAGCGTTGATGCCCAGCAGAGAAGGGTCAGCTAGCGGATTGCGAAAGAGCGTCTGCGTGAAGAGTCCACTTCCTCCGAGGGCGGCTCCCGAGAGCGCGGCAGTGAGGGCGATGGTCAAGCGATGGTGCACTACGATTTCTTGCCCGATGGCGGAGGATGTATCTCTATCGCCCAGCAAACTGCGAGCGGCATCGCCCAAAGCAGCTCCCACTTCTTGCGGAGTCATCCACACACTGCCCACAAAAAGGTGCAGCCCAATGAGCAACAGCACGAGCCAACTCAGGCTCAGCAGCAGGGTGCGGTGGGAAAGGGAGAGAAGAGGCATGTAGGGGAAGAACAAACGAAGGGACAAATGCGGAGAAAAAGCCGTGGGCGATTGAAGGTTTCCCAATGTGGAAGACCAATCTTCGCTTCGGCAATCAATCAGTGGCGCGGCAGCGGATGGAAGTAGCGCAATGAAGTGGTGGAATCAGCTGGCAAGGTGCCGAGCATGATGCACCATTCGCGCAACAACTGTGTAGGAGCGAAGGGAGTATGCTCATAGTAGGGCACTTGCATTGTGGGACACACCCACACGCGATGGGAACGCACAGCTGGAAATTGCGCATAGACGTGCGAGAGAGCCGTGAGTGCGGCGTAGTTTGGGGGCAGTTCTTCACCCCCCTTGATGATCCACACGTCTGCCGTTTGGGCATATTGCCAAGCACGCTCCAAAGGAAATAGCAAGCTACCAGCTTGTTCGTTGTGACGCAAGGGATAATCTCCTCCGGCATCTGCAATGAGGGTGGCTAGATAACTGTGTCCGCCTGGCGCATACCAAGTGCTTTGCCAAGGCAAATCGAGCCAAACACGCGGTGCTCGATGCGAGACGCTGTCCGTGGAATGCGATGCAATGGAGGACTTTTCCTCTCGTGATGCCATCGCCTTGTACGCTGGATTTTCCTTTTCTCGGAGGTTGTCGAAATTATCTCCGACGTTTTCAGAATTTTCTCCCACGTTTTTTGGAAAATCTCCCACGTTTTTGGAAAAATCTCCCACGTTTTTCGGATTTCGTCGGAGATTTTTTTTGTGCCCTCCCACATTCGGTGTATCCACTGGGATTTTGGCAATAGAAGTGGACTGCATTTTCGGGTGATGTTCCCGCTGCGAAGCACCGGATGGCGTAGGGTGTGCTAAGCCCGATGACGTGGTTTGCAATAAGGTAGAGTGCACCATTTGCTTCAACCGTTCGTAGTTGCGCACTTCACAAGCAAAGAGACTATCGGCTAGTTGGGATTTCCCCCACAGTCTACCGTAGAATCGCATCCACTCTGCGCGCCCCAAAGGAGATGTTTCGAGATAGTCGGCACAGTCCACAACGGGAATCTGAGCGCGCTCTAACGACTCGTAGCGAGCATTTTCAAAGGGAGCAAACAGACAAGCCTGCGTTTTTGCCGCAATGATGCGCTCTACATTGGGTTGGTCGCCACGTCCAAAGTCTGGAAGGTGGAGTTCTTTGAGTTCAGGTGCGACGATGTAGGCGGTGTCGCAAAGTCCCACGAGCGACTGTTGTGCTTCGAGTCGGAGCGCAAGGGAAGCATGCACGGTGCTTTGCGGAAGGGTGCGCTGCAACGGGGTGTGGAGCAACACAGAGGCTGGATGCTGCGCTTGCAACGCCTTGACAGCAACGGAAGACATCGCTTGATTTACCAAAAGATATTGGCGCAACACTTGCGTGGTGTCCCACGGATTGAGGATTTCCACCCACGTGTGGTCGGGCGCATCGGTCATGCGGAGCAATTTGGCGTAGCGCAAAGGCGCTGCCGTGGGAGAGACGGACGAGGCACAACTGCAGAGCAAAAGTAGCCCTGCAACAAGGAGCACATAACTCTGCTTTAGTCGGCACATAACCCTCGACCTTTTGCCATGTGTCCGCGTTGCAGACAAGCAGCTTCATCGCTTTGTTGTCCAAAAGGCAGGGTCACTTCGCCCACCAACGAGGTATTCATCAACTGGCAGATGCGCTGTTTGTCGTAATTGTGTCCAAGGAGGAACATCAACTTGGTCACTACGGCTTCGAGTGTCATGTCGTGACCGTTCAACACTCCAGCTTCTATGAGCTGGAGTGAGGTGTCGTAGCGCCCCATGTCCACCGTTCCCGTGGAACACTGCGTGGTGTTGATAATCACCACTCCACGATCGCTGAGTTCTTTCAGACGTTCGTAGAGCCACGGCAGTTTGGGCGCGTTGCCGGCTCCGTAGGTTTTGAGCACTAGTCCACGCAAATTGGGGATATTGAGGTAGGCATTCATCACTTCTTCGCGCATGCCAGGGAAGAGGGTCAAAATGGCGATGTGATCATCGAGGAGATAATTGGGACGGAAGGGCTTCGCAGGGTCGGGACGATGGATAAACGCTTCTTCAAACTTGATGTGGATACCAGCATCGGCGAGATGATGGAAATTGTAGGAGCGAAAAGCGTTGAATCCCTCGGAGTTGATCTTGGTGGTGCGGTTGCCGCGGAGGAGTTTGTTTTCAAAGAAAATGCAAACTTCGGGTACCATGGGCTTGCCTTCTGGACAGCGCGCTGCAGCAATCTCGATGCTGGTGAGGAGATTTTCCTTTCCGTCGGTGCGCAACTGCCCAATGGGCAACTGACTTCCAGTGATGACCACAGGTTTGCCTAGGTTTTCGAGCATAAAACTCAAAGCGGAGGCAGTGAACGCCATGGTGTCGGTGCCGTGGAGGAGGACAAAACCATCGTAGTTGTCGTAGTTGTCGGCAATAACCTCCACCATGCGCGTCCAATACTTCGGCTCCATGTCGGAAGAGTCGATGGGAGGACCAAAGGTAATGGTTTCGATGTCATAGTGGAAACGCGCAAGTTCAGGCACGAAGTTGCTGATGTGCTCCCAATCAAAGGCTTCGAGTGCGCCAGTGGTGGGATTTTCGAGCATGCCAATCGTGCCGCCAGTGTAGATGATGAGTATCCTAGCTCCGTTCATGTGATGATTTGTTTCTGCAAATATACCTTTTTTTGGCGAAATTATCTGCCTTTTCGCTTCAAAAAATCCCCCTTTCGAGCGCAGCTCCCAACAGGGGAGAAGAGGAAAAAAGAGACTTTTGATGGCAGAATGCTGGAGATGCGTGCGAAAAACGGACGAACGAATAGCCAAATCCGATATTTAGTTG
>JABZGM010000115.1 GCA_015259235.1 Alloprevotella sp.
GTAATGGCTACCGCACAGGGCATCATACGATGGGGGAATGTCTTAGCGAAGCGGGCATTGACTCGCAGATGATGGACATTTTCAGTAAAGAACTGTTTGATTTGATAAATACTCATCATATGGTTGTCTGTTCTGAAGAAATAGAGTTAAGGTCTGAGTTGTTGCAGAAGATGCCCACCTTACCAATGAAAAGTTTGCAACTGACGAATGAAGGGCACAAACTTTTCCGGGATCAATATATTTATGATGGAGAGATTGATACCAAAAGACAACAACTATACTATTGCCCTGTAGAGCGGATGTTCAAAACAGAAGCTAAGCTTATTAAGAACAGTTCATTCCCGGTTAATGCTTTCGATAAGCAGAAAAGTCATCCTAATAAGGATAATGTAGAGGACTTCCTCAACAGCATCAAGGAAACCTTCCTGAAGCTGGAAAAGCAAGAACTCGTGATTGAGGTTGAGGACATTGTAAGCAAAGAAATTGCCTATAAAGCGAAAGAAATTACAATAGATATCACTCCTGATGGCGCCGATTTTGTCTGTGAAGACGGTCGGTACTTGGAGTTTCTCACCGAAAACTTCAAACCTGAGTGGTTGAACAACATCTTGATAGCCCAATATGGTGACTGTGCTATCAGCCAAGTCCCTGTAGTACCACTAAACAACATTGGTACTTTCAATCGTCTGATCAAGATGAATGAGATAGAGGAAATAAATCATGAGGGGCTTCGGTATTTATTCGGAGAGAATAAGCTTGCGGTAAAGATCACACACTCTAAAAGTCTACTGTTTCCCGAAAGAGGTATTGAAGTATGCCGTAGCATAGCTCCTACATGCGATATCATCACTGTTAATGACAGTGGTAATATGTTTTCCTACGAACCTATCTTTCTCGAAATTAAACCTAATGGCATAAAGGGCATAACTTTCCACATGCCCTTTATTGTAGAGAGATGTCTCCAAGAAAAAACAAAGAAAATAATCCTCTCGAAGTTTAAAGAAGCTATACATGCGTTGATGCACCAACAAGACACGATAGAGGAGGTTGTCTGGCTCTACAATCAAATAGGAGATAAGGCTACTATCGACTCCTTTGTAAAAGCTCAACTACAACGCTGCAAAACGCTTGAAGAAAAGTCGGACGTTCTTCTCTGGGTAAATAGTAAGATGCAAGGCGTCAAGAACTGGGGAGATATATTTGCTCCAATGGCTGATGATTTCATAGATCAAGCGATCTGTGACGTCACGTTAGAAAATATGATGAGTAAGATGGATATTGTTCGCGAGGTCGCAAAGACACATAACGTAAGTTCTAGCACACTGATTGATCGGATGATAAAGAATATGCCAGCGGATGTATCAGTAGAGGCACTGTATAATAAGCTGCTAGAGATGGAAGTTCCAAACGACAAAATTCTGTTTTACGCCAACATCATTCCAACATATCTTAATAAAATCATCGAGAATAGAACTGCAGATATTACAGATAGTCATAAAATAGCTGGTACCTTTCTGCGCATGGGTAACCATCTTGCAGATCTGAGAAAATACATCGGTATAGAAGATGATCCAACAAACTTTCAGCCTAAGGAAATTGGAAATATCGGGGTGTTCAAGGGCTTAGCTGGTAATTTTATACGCGAGGTGAAAGATATAGAGAAAAAGTATAGTTCTTATGCAAAGAAGGAATTTGGTCAACTACTTCAATTCTATAATGTCGTTGTTGAAATCAATGGACGCATTGGAGAAAAATCTGTCATCGGCTTTACCAAGGACGATTTTATTATTCTTGCAGATACCAACCCTTCCAAATGTCTTTCCAGTCTGGTGACAAGAATGGAGATTGAACTAAGAAAGTTACTAAACGTGCCTTCTGACACGAAAATAAAAGCAAAGAAGTTACTTGATAAAGCAAAAGAAAGAGCATTGATTAGCGAGACTGATTTCGGCAGACTAAATGTAATGCGTGAAAAACGTAACGATCTCCTGCACTATGACAAGCGTAATGCGAATAGTGGTGAATTATACACTTGGATAGACTCCGTCTTCAATATCGCCAAAGCGAACAATCAAGAGGATCTCAGGGGAAATCTGGCATCAAAAGTTGAAACACAAGCAGATGTTCAACAGTTATCTTTGCTATTACCACATAAATACACCTATCTCACTAGAATGATTCAAACGGATCAAAAGCGTGCTGTAGAGTGTCTTGTAGAGTGTGAAATTGCCATTTTATCATACCTAACATCGGAAGAGGTGACACCTCAAAATATGGCTGAAACGTTGAGTCTTTTGAGAATAAGAAGCGCTCTACCGACAGACGAATGTAACGCCTTTGTCGAATTGAACCGAAATTATAAAGACTTAAAGATAAGTAGGGGGACTACTAATATTGATAAGAACAACTTAGAGAGGTGGCGCAAAGTAATTTTTGATTTCAAACCTAAAAAAACAATGATATGAGTCATATAGTAAGCGTTGATTTTCAGCATATCTTTATTGAATGTACTGAAGTTTGTGAGAGCATAGTAGCTCGTATAGCTGAACTTCAGAAGCTCCTTGTAGAATTTGAACAGGCATCAAAAGGGGCAATCGATGAGCAAGACCAATCATTAGTACGCTCGTTCGAGAGAGAGGTCATGGAATGGCTGTGTCAGGTGCATTCTATTAGGGAAGCTATACAGATCCACTCTGACCAAGGGCGATGGATAGGGGACAGCGATAGTACTATCTTTCGCAATCGATATCAGCAGATAGATCTTGCTTATGCCCTTCGTCGCGAAGTGAATCGTAGAGTTGCTACAAGTATACCAGCCATCAGAGCCCTCATATCTCAGATGTATGATGCACGTATTAAGAGGTTGATGACTATGAATAAGAAGGAGGGTCAACACTCCAGAGCACAGCAGACAGAGAATGTTGAGTTATCTTGTGAGCAAAGCAGAGCTCCTCAGTCTATGATTGGCAGACTTCTAGCCTCTATCGATGACGCTACGCAAAGGGAGTTTACTTATATGGCATATGTGTTCAATCCTCATATTGAGAAAGCTGAGCTTCTCCAAGCGGGTAAGCGTATGTATGACACTGCTATGGAGAATGAGCGTCAGAAACTCTTGGATGAAGAACTAAGGAAACAAAAGTTGGCAATGGAAAGTATTAAAATGCCTCAGGAAGATATTGACAAGGCACTTGCAATCCAGGGAACAACTGCTCAGAAGATAGAGCAGCTCTATGGGCAGACCTCTGAAGCGATAGTGAAGGAGAAGATGCGCAAGGAGTCGCTCAAGATTATTCTCAAAGCGATAAAATCACAAGGGTTTGTTGTCCCCCTCAATGATATTGTGCGTCAAGGGGAACAAGTTGTAGTGCGAGCTCACAAAATTGGAGGTCAGGTAGCCAAGTTTACCATCAATTTGGACGGCAAATTTATATATGATTTTCAAGGATATGAAGGTCAAGCATGCCAAAACGATATTGAGCCATTTCTCAAAGATCTCGAAGAAATTTATGGTGCACATCTTATAAATAGGCAAGAGATTTGGAAGAATCCAGACAAGATTCAAAATAAGAAGATGCAAGTTGCCAATACGAAGAAGGATAAAATGTAATATAATATGGCTATACAAACAGCACTCAGTAAGATAGAACGTGAGATTGGTGTTAAGCGGTGTCTTATCATCAACGGCAATGTGGACGATGTGTTTCTTGATCAAAATAATCGGTTGTGCACACTTAAAGAATACCTCCAGAGGCATCTTTCCTCTCGCAACTATAATGCCATTTCATGGGATATCACTAATGATATTGAAGGCGATCTATCAACGCTTACAATCAAGGAGCCGCTTCCCCTTGAAGGAGAATTCTACGAGTTAGACCTTGATGACGAGGAACAGGACCTTATTTCTTGTAACAGCCAGATAGACCTGTCGAAAATTAAGAACATGAGAGACATGTTTCAGGTCGTTCAAACTAATATGAAAGGTAGGTCTTCTCGTAAATATGCTTTCATCTTAGAGTGGAGTGATTTCTCCTTCAGTAGCTCTCCTCTCGCTGATGAAGAAGAACGTATTTGTCTTACAATACTGAGCAAATCGATTGCGGACTTGAATTCTGCAAACATCACAAATAACGATAACATAATTATCATCATCACACGGAACTTATCCTTATTTCCTGTTTCATTCTACCAACGAAACCCTAACGTCAGTTGCATCACTATGACGGTGCCTGATAGGGAGGAGCGACAACGCCTTTACGACAAAGAGCAACATCGCTTTATGGTCGCTCCAGAGCGCGATCGGGCAAGGCTAAAAGCTCGCATAGATATGCTGGAAGGATTCACCAACAAGGAAATCCTTCAAATGGTCAAGATGGCAGAGAATCAACGAAATATGTCCTTTGATAAATTGTTCTTCCTTTTTAAATATGGAGAAAAAGAGAATCCTTGGGAGAAGTTGGACTACGATGCTGTAGGGCAAATCAAAGAGCGTCTCAGACTAAGGGTTATTGGTCAAGACGAAGCCATAGAAAAGATCGAGAAAGTCGTGATTAAAGCCTATATGGGGCTCTCGGGGATGCATAAATCGTCTAGTCGAAATGCCCCTAAGGGAGTACTCTTTTTCGTTGGTCCAACAGGTGTTGGCAAAACTGAACTGTCGAAAGCCCTGGCCGAGTTTTTGTTTGGCGATGAACAAGCCTGCATACGCTTCGATATGTCGGAGTATGCACAAGAGAACAGCGACCAAAAACTGATTGGAGCTCCTCCTGGCTTTGTTGGATTTGAGGAGGGGGGGCAACTCACAAATGCTATCAAAGAGAAACCTTTTAGCATTATTCTCTTCGATGAAATCGAAAAGGCTGCTAAGCCTAACCCTAGAATTCTTGACATCTTCCTCCAGATTTTAGAAGACGGACGCCTGACGGATAGCAAAGGAGAGACGGTCTATTTCAGCGAGTCGGTTATCATCTTCACGTCTAATCTAGGTGCTTCAACTGTCCAACCAACTGGCACAAAAGAGGAAATAGCACAAAGATTTACTGCCGAAGTGAAACGATATTTCAATAGTGAGATTGGTCGCCCCGAGCTCCTTGGCCGCATTGGGATGAACAACATTGTGCCATTCAACTTCATCAACGACTTAGCCTTTAGCAAAAAGATTGCACGCTCTAAGTTGCAGCCTATAAAGAATAATATAAAGGAAAAGTTCCATCTTGAACTATCCTTTGAGGATGAAGAAGGCTTTGTTGATTTTATTCTCAAAGGAGCCGACAGCAACAAGGGGGGACGTGATATCCTGAATGCACTTAACGATCGTTTGCTTGATGATTTAGCGATGTTCTTATTTAAAAACAAAGAAGATCTTGCTGACCTACGTGGCTCAACTATCAAGGTTAGTCTGGCAAACGGACATACTAGATTCAACTGGGGCAATGACTAAGTTCAATATTTCAGAGATAAATCTATGCACAGAGTCAGAGGGGCCTGGGCGCCGATTGGTTATATGGTTTCAAGGTTGCGACCTCTCCTGTCTCGGATGTAGCAATCCTAAGATGCGTCCACTCATACCTGCTCATATTCTTTCAATTGAAGAGTTGTCCCAGATAATTTTTCAATCGAAAGAGAAATATGATATTGAAGGCGTGACCTATATAGGAGGTGAGCCAACGTTACAAATATTTCTACCCTTGCTATCAAACGTCATACAGACCATGGGCTTAGGTCTCATTGCTTTTACAGGTAAACGGTATGAAGACGTAGCTGACATATTACAAGGATGCGACCTTGTCATTGACGGACCATATATAGAAAGTCAGCATTCGTCACTGCGTCGCATCATAGGTTCCGACAATCAAAGGCTCCTGCACCTTACTGACCGCTACAAGAACTTGGAGTCATGGTTCTTTTCAAAAGAAATCACAGGCGACATTAATGTTTGTGGAACCTCAATAATCTATAATGGCAACTATCTATCAGCTATCGAGTAAAAGTTGATAGGATTCCCTATTATGAAAGGTAAAAAAACTATAACATTAAAGTGCCTGCATATTAGTGTTGTCTCCATTGAATATGCTCTCTAGCGAGCATATGGGCATATGTACAGTACGATAAGTGTACTTGCTCTTATTTCGTTTAATTTCACGACTAACAGTACTTACGGAAACTTGAATCGTACGAGCTATTTCTCGTAGGCTTGCTCTGCGCTTGAGTAATTGAGCAATTGTGTATCTTTGCTCTTGATTCAGTTGCTTATATCCTTTCATATATATTCAAATATAAGTAGGCTGAGTCTTTTAGCCAGAAGTAGTAGTCTGCCTCTGGCTTATTTTTTTTCAGTGTTGCACTTAAGGGTGGAATGTGCAGCCTGATCTTAAGTCGTGCTTGGCTTGAGCAACTGCTGAAATCTGTGTATATTTGTGGGTATATGAAAAAGGTATTGATAGTATGTGCTTGTTGGCTATTGGCTTTGCCGCTTGCGGCTCAGAAGCATAAGCGTACCAAAGCGAAGCCTCAAGCCCCTAAAATAGTTGCTCCTTCAGTGCCGCTCGATAGCCTTGAGCGATACTATGAAGTGTATAACTTTGATATGGTGCGTAGAGCTTTGCCTTCGTTTGAACGTGGTGCTGAGCCTATGCGCAGAAAGGCAGAATTATACACCGAGCGCATGGAGCGTGCAGAGCGTATGCTTGAGCATACTGACTTTATTCCGCTTATTGGAAAGTATAAAAC
>JABZGM010000116.1:0-6427 GCA_015259235.1 Alloprevotella sp.
GAAGAAGAATGTGCAAGGTTTTCTCAAGAAACTTCAAGAAGAATGGGAAGAACTGCCTATGCACTTTGTGACCAGCAGTGAAAAAGGAACGGGCCGCACCGAGTTGTTGGACTATATAGATGAAATAAACAATGGTTTGGACTGATAAAGTTCGAAATCTGAAGTTCATATTTATTGGAGTTGCGATAATTATTGTCGCAACTTCTCTGTTTGTCTCCCATCGCTTAGTCGAAGATTTGAAGAATGAAGAACGCACGCGTATGGAGGTTTGGGCTGCCGCTATGCGCTCGTTGACTGAAGCGGAAGAAAACACGGATTTGAATCTTGTGCTTACCGTTATCAATGGCAACAATTCTATTCCTGTGATTGTTACTGATGAGGAAAACAAGATACTGTCGCATCGCAACTTAGGCATCCAATCAAGAAGTAGTCAGGATTCTTTGAAACAATTGCAAGGTTGTTTGACAGAAATGCGACAAACGGGGAAACATATGAAAATGCCTTTGGAGATAACTTCGCAAGAAGACAATACAACGACACAAAGTTCGCCCGTGCAGTTGCACCACATCAACATCTATTATGAGGAGTCGTTGATTCTTCACCGACTAGCCTTGTTCCCCTATGTACAGTTGGCAGTGGTCAGTTTGTTTCTGCTGGTTGCACTTGTTGCGCTGTTGTCCACGAAGAAAGCAGAACAGAATCGTGTGTGGGTGGGTTTGACAAAAGAAACAGCACATCAGCTAGGAACTCCAATTTCTTCCTTAATGGCTTGGATTGAAGTGTTGAAGGAAACCTATCCCAATGATGATTTACTAGAAGATATGCAGACGGATGTGCAGCGTTTAGAGCGCATCACAGAAAGATTTTCCAAAATAGGTAGTCAGCCTGCGCTTGTAAACACGTCCATCTGTCCGATTATTGCGCAAACAGTGAGTTATCTGCAAAGAAGAATCTCGAGTAGAATTACGATTACCTCGCACATCCATCAAGAGGTTGAACTCCCGCTTTCGGCTCCTCTCTTTGAATGGGTGCTAGAAGTGTTGTGCAAAAACTCTGCTGATGCGATGTCGGGCGCTGGGAGTATTGAGATTTCAGGTCAAATAAAAGATGATAGATACATAATCGACGTCACAGACACCGGAAAAGGCATTGCGCGCAAGAATTTCTCTTCTGTGTTTAAAGCAGGCTATACGACAAAACAACGTGGCTGGGGCTTAGGATTGTCACTCTCTAAACGGATTATTGAAAAATATCACCACGGTCGAATCTATGTTTTCCAATCAATTGTTGGAAAAGGTACAACTTTTCGCATTGAATTGCCGTTAATCTGTTGCTGAAGAGATGGCGCGCTCACGGATGCTAGCGTAGTATCCGAGTTTGTAAAGGTTGAAAACGAATAGCGAGGGGCGATGTGAAAGAAGATTCTTTCGCATTGCTCCTTTGCTTATACGATAGAAGAATAAGAATAACGGTTTGAGTCGCCATTTCACTAGTTGGTTATAACTCTGCGAAACGCGTGCTTTGTTGGTCATTGGCTCTCCCAGCATACTAAGCGTGCGCAATGCAGTCTCGCTATTGCATAGGAAAGACTTATTATCATTGATGCCCGTGTGCAAAAGCGGATTGTCTATGTGAATCACTGGGATATTAAGTTCGGACAATCGTACGCCCATTAAAGCATCTTCGTATCCATATTCTGTGATGCGCTCATCGAATTGCACTTGGTTGAAGACAGGACGATGAAACATCACACAGAAAGTACTGAAAAACTCGTAAGGACGTTTTTGGCGAAAGGGGAGAGTACGCAGTTTCTCCGCTGCAAGTTCATATTTAAGGCGTAGTTCACAACCTTTGGTGGCTGACAGAGGGGTAGAAAGACCGCCTACAATGACAGTATTCTCTTGTCGTGCTGTCCAGTATTTCCATAAGAAATTATCACTTATGACCTCGGCATCTGCATCTAACAGCAAGACATAGTCAAAATGTGAATAGTCTATTAGCCAATTTCTCAGACGAGCTCGCCCTACGTTGGTTTCCATTCTTACGAATTCGCAATTAGGCAAAAACTCAATCACTTCATTTCTTGTCACTGTCGCTTCATCTGTGCTAGCATCATCGCCAACAATGATTTCATAATCGAATGTGTTTTCATATTGCGCCTGCAATTCTTCGCACTGCTTTTGTAAATCAGTGACAAGACACAGACAATCTGTGTTGAAGGTGGGAATGAGGATGGAGAGCATGGTAAGGTAGATAATAGTAGTCTGAGGAGAAAGATAACTTTGATTGGAAGTTTGAAATAAAACGTCTAACATTCTTCAGAAAATCTCCGATGTTCTTTGGAAAATCTCCGAGTTTTTCTGAAAAATCTCCGAGAAAAATTTGAAAACGTCGGAGTTTTTAGGTGATATCCAGGAGGGTTTATGGAGAGCTTTCAAATTCTATTTCAAAGTTTTATTTGCTTGCAGTATCGAGCTACAGAAAAGAGATAAAAAAGGTGCATATCCAGGTGAGAAATCTGGACACGCACCTTGACGTTTACATTACTAACTTAGAGATACTGAATACATATCCTTAAGCAACAATGCTTAGAGTTTAGTCTCCAACGCTGCAATTTTGGTGAGCGTATCAGCTTCTTTCTTGCGTTCAAGGGCAACAACAGCTTCAGGAGCGTTGTTTACAAAGCGTTCGTTAGAGAGCTTGCCTTGAATGCTCTTGAGGAACTTGCGCAAATGTTCAAGTTCTGCACGTGCAGCTTCCTTTTCAGCTTCAAGGTCTACCACATCGCCCATATAAAGAGCGTATTCAGTGGTGCCCACAAGGAAGGTGCTGTAACCCGCTCCTTCAACTTGTTGAGAGGTTTCTATCTTGTCGAGTCCCGCAAGTTTCATGATAAGTCCATCGAAAGCCGAGAGTTCGTTGGCATTTGCCACAATGGTGAGTGAAAGTAGCTCACGAGGTGAAACATTCTTTTGAGCACGAGCTGCGCGAACGCCAGCAATGATGCCCTTTACACGCTCGATGGCAATGATTAACGCTTCATCTGTTGAAACAGGTGCACTGATAGATTGAGGAGACACCATAATGCTTTCGCCATCCTTGCGCTCTGTGAGATGTTGCCACAATTCTTCTGTAATGAAAGGCATAAATGGATGCAACAAATGCAACAGATCGTCGAAGTTCTTCAGAGTAGCTTCATAAGTGACGGCGTCAATGGGCTGTTGGTAGCCAGGCTTGATCATTTCAAGATACCAAGAAGAGAATTCATCCCAGAAGAGGCGATATACCTCCATCAGAGCTTCAGAGATGCGATACTTAGAGAACAGGTCTGCAATCTCAGCAGCACTCTTGCGCAATTGAGCAGCGAACCATTCGGTGGCTTGTTTAGAGGTTTCTGGTTGCGTTAGCGTAGCGTCTACTTCCCAACCTTGCACCAAACGGAAGGCATTCCAAATCTTGTTGCAGAAGTTGCGACCTTGTTCGCACAATGATTCGTCGAAAAGAATGTCGTTGCCTGCAGGTGCTGAGAGCATCATACCCATACGCACACCGTCAGCACCGAATTTCTCTATGAGATCAAGTGGATCGGGAGAGTTGCCAAGCGATTTAGACATCTTACGGCCAAGTTTGTCGCGAACGATACCAGTAAAGTACACGTTCTTAAACGGCATCTTACCCGTATATTCGTAACCTGCCATAATCATACGTGCCACCCAGAAGAAAATAATATCGGGACCTGTGACGAGGTCGCTAGTGGGGTAGTAGTAGTTGATTTCTTCGTTGTTGGGGTTGTTGATACCATCGAAAAGTGAGATGGGCCACAACCATGAGGAGAACCAAGTGTCGAGTGCGTCGTCATCTTGGCGCAATTCTTCAGCTTTTACCTCACGTCCGTATTTATCAGAAGCCACTTTCACAGCTTCTTCAAGGCTGTTGGCTACCACAAATTCTTCTACTTCTGCATTGGGTGCACTTAGATAATAAGCAGGAATGCGATGTCCCCACCACAATTGACGACTGATACACCAGTCTTGAATGTTAGAAAGCCAGTTATTGTAGGTGTTCTTATATTTAGCAGGGTAGAACTTGATGTCGTCGTCCATTACAGGAGGCAATGCAAGGTCTGCAAAGTGCTGCATATTCAGATACCACTGCATGCAAAGGCGAGGTTCTACAGCTGTATCTGCGTTGCGTTCGCTGTATCCAACCTTGTTGTCATAATCCTCCACCTTTTCAAGAAGACCAGCTGCGGCCAAATCTTCAGCAATTTGCTTGCGCACTGCCATACGATCTTGACCAATATACATTCCAGCTGCTTCAGAGATAGTGCCGTCTGCATTGAAAATGTCGATGGTTTCGAGGTTGTGCTTCTTACCCAGGGCATAGTCATTGACATCGTGGGCAGGAGTCACTTTCAAACAGCCCGTACCGAATTCAATATCAACATATCTGTCTTCAATAACAGGGATAACTCTATCTACGAGTGGCACGCGAACTTGCTGACCTTTGAGCCAACCGTTCTTGGGGTCTTTAGGGTTGATGCACATAGCCGTATCACCCATAATTGTTTCAGGACGAGTAGTTGCGACAACTGCATATCGACCCTTTCCGTCTGAATGAAGCACTTCACCATCTACGCCAGTTGTGGTGCCGTTATCATTGACCACATAATACTTGAGGTAGTACAGCTTGCTCTTCTCTTCACGATAAATTACTTCTTCGTTAGAAAGTGCAGTTTGTGCTTTAGGATCCCAGTTCACCATGCGAAGGCCACGATAAATAAGGCCTTTATTATATAGGTCTACAAAGACTTTAATGACACTCTCTGAGCGAGTCTCGTCCATTGTGAAGCCTGTTCTGTCCCAATCGCAGGAAGCACCAATCTTGCGCAATTGCTTAAGAATGATACCGCCATGTTCTTCCGTCCAATCCCAAGCGTGCTTCAAGAACTCTTCACGGGTGAGATCCAATTTACGGATACCTTGTTGAGCGAGTTTATTTACAACTTTTGCTTCGGTTGCAATGGAAGCATGGTCTGTTCCTGGCACCCAGCACGCATTCTTTCCTTCCATTCTTGCGCGGCGCACCAAGATGTCTTGAATCGTGTTGTTGAGGATGTGCCCCATGTGTAGCACTCCCGTCACGTTGGGAGGGGGAATTACAACGGTGTAAGGCTCACGACCATCGGGTTTTGAGCTAAAGAGTTTATGGTTTGTCCAGTATTCGTACCATTTTCCCTCCACTGCTTCGGGAGAGTATTTTGTGGCAAGTTCCATATATATAGGTGTAATTTCGTTTGCGGTTGCAATTATCTGTGCAAAGATAGCACTTTTTCGGTGATTTTCTAGTGGCTACTGGTGGGAAACTGTGGATTCCAATGTTGGAACAATGTTTTTTTATTAGAATTTTCCCAATATGCGGTCAATAGCCCAGTTTGTTGGAGTGGCACTCACCGAGTCGCAGGTGCAAATATCTGACCCATCTAAGTGCGCCATTATATTTTTCAAGAGAGGCACTTGTACGTGTTCTGGATTGTTGACAACAATGTGTTGTTCACCTTCTTCGTTTTGCAGATGAATAGGCAGATAGGTAAAAACAGAAAACGATAGTTGTCCCTTATCACCAATGAGTAAGATACGGTCTTCTTTGGCACTCTCATGAGCTACAAAACACCATGTTCCAGAGGCCGGAATACCATTAGCAAAGCGAAAAGCTGCACTTACAGAGTCTTCCGTGGAATAAAGTTGACGTAGATTGGCTTTGTAGCCTTGCACTTCGACGATGGGACCAAAAAGTTGCTGGAGAAAATCTAGCTGGTGTGGGGCTAAATCATAAAAATAACCACCACCAGCGATGTCAGGTTGAAGACGCCAAGGAAGATTCTTAGAGTTGTAGTCCAAATCTCTTGGAGGAACTGAAAATCTAATCTGAGCCGAAAGAACTTTTCCAATAGATCCTTCTTCAATTAAGGCTTTTACCCTTTGAAAGTAAGGTAAATAACGGCGATAATATGCCACGAAACAAGGGGTATGTTGACTAGCCGCTACTCGATTGATGCGTAAACAGTCTGCATAATGAGTTGCTAATGGTTTCTCAACATAAACTGCCTTTTGGGCATTCAAAGCCATAATGGCGAATGTCGCGTGTGTGGATGGCGGAGTCGCAATATAAATGGCGTCCACATTGGGATCTGTCACAAGGTTTTGTGCGTCTGTATACCAATGCGGAATGTTGTGACGAGCAGCAAAAGCGGAAGCACGTTCTGCTCGGCGACTCATGACAGCTACCACCTTTGCGTTAGGCAATTCGGAAAAGGCTGGGAGCATCTTCTTCTCTGTGGATTCACCGCAGCCAATAAAGCCCCATCTAATCGTTTTTTGACGTTCCATAAGGGCAAAGTTACGCAAAAATGTTGTACCTTCGCCTT
>JABZGM010000116.1:6437-6728 GCA_015259235.1 Alloprevotella sp.
GGGCAACAGCAGTAGTTTTTGGACTTAGTCATGCTGCATTTGAAATGGGAGTACCTTGGTGGATTCTTACACAACAAGGCATTCCTAGCGAGTTGCTGTGGGAGATGATGCCTTTGGATTTTATTGGTCTTTCTGTACTAGGCATTGGTTTGATTCTTCTTCTGGGAGGATTGATAAAGTCTCACCGAGAAGTGTTGAAAGTAGTGCACATTTTGATGCTGAAAACTCGCCACTATCCCAAGATTTCACCTGAACAGCGCTTGTCTCGACTTACAATAGCAGCTTCTATAG
>JABZGM010000117.1 GCA_015259235.1 Alloprevotella sp.
ACATTAACGAAGTAGTCTTTTGCCGTGATGTCGAAGGTTTGATAGTGCCAAGTTTTATCTTTCACTTGCTTCGTTTCAGTGATGAGCTTACCGGGCCAATTTCCATTCATATTGTTGTTGCCCTTGTTGTTCCACACATGGAAATTGATGGTCTGCCAGTTGTTTTCGTTGCGCACATATATTGTCGCTTTGTGTTCTACAAAAGGTCGAATGGTGTAGTTGCGCACCACAACATTGGAAACTTGACCATCTGCTGAGAGTATTCCTACCTGCAATGTTGCATTTTGAGTTATGCTGATGTTTCCATCGGCTGGAACACGAGGTGACTGTGCTGTGGGGGCTGTGCCATCGGTAGTGTAAACAAGAGTTTGTGCCTGCTCTGACACCCGAGTCACTTTAACTGCGAAAGCGGCATCATACTCTCCTGAGGGTTTGTCCAACAAAAGGGCATCTGCCTTGCGACTGAGGAAGTAATTAAAGTGATTTCCACTCAAAACTTTCACAAATTCGTTTGCATCGGGAACATAGCTATTAGCGTCATCACCCAACACGCAAAGCAATTTGCCTTTGGTGCCTTCCACTGCTACTACATATTGTTTGGGAGCATTAGCCACCACAGAAGACACAGACGTGTTGGTGATACCAGCAGCACGGCGCACTTCTATCATAGCTTTGATGGCTTGTTTGTGGTCTAGCCAATGGCGGTAGAACACACAAGGTGTACCTGGCATAGCCAAAAGATAAGCATTGGCAGCTAGGGTGTCTTTCTTGATGGGATCAAGGGGTTCGCTTTCACTACGCATTTGCGTATCGTGATTCTCAACAAAGGTTACAGCATATTGACGGAAACGATTGTCTGAATTAAGCGGTACATTGTTGTCGTTTTGAAGTTTGCTCCAATCTCCACTGTTGGCAGCATCGCGCACGGTGTAGCGGAAGGGAAAATCGAAGGCTGCAGATTGCGGAACATTCTCAACGCGTGTCTTCAAAACCCACAATTTAATACTGCTACTATTGTCCCAATACTCACCGACACTAAACTGAGGCTTGGTGGTATGGTTATATTGCCCCACATAATTGGCTCCATAACCTTTCACCATATCGTATCGAAAACCCGTGTAACCCAAATCTTCTAGGAGAAATTTGAGATAAGCATTATAGTTGTTGCGCACATTTTCACTGCTATGGTCTATGTCGCGACAACCCGACCAGTCTTCACCGGAATCATTGTTCGCACTGAGTGATTGTCCGTTCTGCCTTGCCCAAGCGGCTGTCTTCCCACCATCATCATTGCCGACGATGTCAGAAGGTAGCATCTTGTAAGTAACTCCTTTGTAGGTTTCAGCAGGATAATCTGTCCAGGCTCCATTCACTCCGAGATTGTTGCGATGATTGATCACTACATCTGCTATGATACCCGTACCTTTTGCCTTATAGGTCTTAATCATCGAACGAAGCTCTGCTTCTGTTCCAAAAGAACTATTTTGATTGAAAAGATACACTGGCAAATAGCCCATTACATTGCTGCTGGTATTGCAATTGCCACTTTGAGGTACCCAAATAAGATTGAAATAAGGAGCTATTTCGTTGCTTTGTGCTTCTAGTTTCTTCCAGCGAGAGTCGTTGTAGGAATCCCAATAGAAGCCTTGCAACATGACTCCTTCATAATTCGAAGGCCATCCTTGCGCAAAGTTCTGCTGTGAGATGCTTGCTGCAAGAGCTAAGAGGAGTAGAGTTTTCTTCATAATACAGTAGTTTTGAATAAAGAAATGAGTTGCAAAGCGCGTTGGTTGTCACCAAACGAATGACGACTCTTTTCATAGATAACCAAAAGGGTGTGCCAAAAAATATGGATTTGACACACCCTCTTTGCGGTAGATACGCATTACACCTAGTAAGGAATGCGTGATAGGTTTACTTATTTCGCAGTCAACGTAGCGCGAATATTCTTACCGTTTTGTTGATTGAGGTAAAGACGAACGAGATATTTACCTTTAGTAGACTTCATGTTTGGACCTCCAGAGGTGAGATTATTCAATGAGCCTCCAAGGTTGATATCCCAACCTCCGTTGAAGCGGAACTTATATTCTCCATCAACAAAGTCTGTAGTGACTTCCCAGCAATCTTCTGTTGCATTGTAGGTCATTGGGGTGTCTGTATGACCATCGTTAGCCCAATTATTGAGTGAACCTACCACTGCTACACGAGTGATAGCTGTAGGAGTCAACGTAAATTCATCGTTTTTCTTGACATCAGCACGAAGCAAATAAAGTCCAGCTTTAGGAGCCGTGATGTTCTGTTGGGCATCAGCAGCGAAATTTCCATCAAGCAAGAGGAAACTGTTAGCCTTCAACGAAACAGTTTGCTTCTTATGGGCGTATTGCAAAGTGAAAGGTGCATTCACTTTAACAAAACCTTCGTAGTAGCCATTAAAGTCTTTGGTTACCAAGCTAGCCACAGTTTTGCCACCTGTTTGCACATCCATAGTCTCTGAATAGGTTTGAGCTACTGGAGTGAAACGCACAGCTGTTTCTGATTCAAAACGATATACCTCGTCATTGATATTGGCTAAGCTAACGACCTTCGCGGTCAATTGACGTTGACGGGGAGCCTTACCATAATAAGAAACAACAAGGTTTTGCAAGTCTGCAACAGAAACTTTACCCAAAGAGTCTGCAACCAATATAGTTGGATTCTGATCTCCAACTAATCCTTCAGCGGGAGTGAAAGTGATTTGATGAGAAAAGGCAGAGCGAGGCGCACCTGTGACTGTGGTCTTCAAAACTTCGACCTTAGCACCTTCACTTTGTTCTCCAAGCACATTCATATCAATTGCTTTCACACTGTCTACAACAGCAGTGAGGTTCTTTGATTCACCTTGAGGATGGGTTTGAGGTTTAGCCCAGTCTGTATAGTCTTCAGTACAAGCAGCGACAAGCGTAGTCATTGCAAGTCCTAGGAAAAGAGGTTTCAACATAAGAATAAAATGTTAGAAAGATGACTTTCCTTAGTGTCCTCCCTAAATGCTTCTACAGAAGAAGCAATTAGGAAAGGACTATCAGGAAATTCCGTTTTTATTTTGCTACTTGAGGAATGAAGTTATACTCACCAGTGAGATCGTTGAAGTAAACTTTGTAGGTTCCCTTCTTCATCTTCATATTGGGTCCTCCCTTAGAGGCTACTCCATAACGAAGCACTGTAGAAGAGCCCCAACTTAAATCCCATTTCTTGTCAGCTCTAAACTTCACTTCAGAGGGTGCATCAAGCTTCAAGACAGCACTCCAAACATGGTTAGGAGCTTTATCCGACTTAGAAGCAGGGGTCATCACGAGGTCGTTACCCCATCCGTTGAATTCGCCTACAATACCAATGCTACCCTTATTAGAAGTGTCGATATTGTCACTAGCATCAGTCATTGTAAAGGTATGCTTCACGTTGTCAATAACGATAGTGTAGTAGCCTGCCTTAGGAGCTGTGATGTTAGGACCATCACCGCCACCATCGCGATAGCGTGCAGTACCTGGCTTACCATCAACACCGACATAGGCAAAATCCCAAGCAAAGTTATTACCGTCCTTAGAGATCGTGGGTGAGAACACCTTAAACTCGCCTTTCTCGGGGAAGTAACCAGTATAACTTACACTACCGAGACCTGTCTTCTTGTCATAGTTGGAGTTGGCAATGGGGAAGAAAGGCAAAAGACCGTTACCCGCATCTGCAACATTGTTGCTCCAAGTACCTGCGATGTCACCACCTACAATGTAGTCGAGTGCGATAGGAGCATCACTCAATTCTACATAATAAGGAGCAACTTGCACTTTCACAACATTTGAAGCAATGCTCACACTACCATCTTGAACGGGAGCGTTGACTCCTGCAAAATGTGCGTTAACGCGAACATAAAACTCTAGTTTTGCAGGCTTTGCCGCATCGTCAGCCCAAGTATAGAGCATATTGAGAGCTTTGTTCAAAGCCGATGCATTGACATCAACAGAAGTATTGTAATACTTTTCTTCGAGTTCAATGTAGTCAGCAACCGCCTTACCTGTTTGGTCGGCTTCAGCTTGTGCCACAGATGTATTGAAATTGCCATCTTTAGACAATTGCACAGCATAAAAACCAACTCCTGCCAAAGGTGCTCCCTTGTCGGTCACATGGGGTTGTGACCATACAAGGTTGAGATGCTTGGAATTATGCAAATCAAGCACTTGATTAGCAAATATAGGAGTATTAAGACGGAACTCTGTGGGTTGCACCAAAGTGGGATTAGACTCCCTATCGTCAGCACAGGAGGAGAAAAGACTAGTAGCTGTGAAAACCACAAGTCCCATTGCGAATATCTTATTCATATCAATAATGAGCTTACGTGATTAATAGCCAGGATTTTGCTTGAGGTTCTCATTGGTGTTCAACTCCGTGTTTGGCAAGGGGAATAAATTCATATCCTTGCTGAAGTTTGCGCCAGTGATTACACCGCTCTTCCAAGCCCAATTGTAGTTATTGTTTCCTCCGAATTTATCGAAACGGATGAGATCGGTACGACGGCGACCTTCAAAGTAGAATTCGCGTGACCATTCATCAAGGATTTCCTTAAGGGAGAAACTGGTGAGTTGACTAGCACCTGCACGTGCACGCACTTGGTTGATGGCTTTTGTGCCTTCAGCAGTAGTGGTGCCACCATTGAGACGAGCATCAGCTTCACCAAAGGTGAGATAAGCTTCTGCAGCGCGCATCAAGAAGAAGTCAGCATCTGGGAACAAAGTGTTTTTAGTCTTTGCGTTGTCGGTGCGATAGTTCGTAAACTTAGTTACACCGTATCCTTCTACAAACTTAGTGGGATCACTGATCTTCAAAGTGCGTTTCTTACCCCAGAACAAAGCACGATCGTCGCCAGCGGCTGTTTGTAAAGCCTTAGTGGTTTCTTGAGGTGCTTCTCCTTCTGGGAAGAACTTAGCCACAAGTTCAGGACGGGCACGATGACCTTGCCATTTACCAGTGGTGTTGTTGCCGGAAACAAACTGATCATCATTCATGTCATCGTTGAATGCACCAGCCATAAGGAAGAGCGTCGTACCATAAGAGGTGGTTTTCTCACCATCTTGCAAGAGTGCGAGAATAGCTTCTTCAGAAGCTCCATTGCTACCATTGTCACCCATAAAGAGTTGTTGGTAAGCTGTCCAACCATTGACAGCTTTTCCGGTGTGAAGTTTGTAAGATGAGTCCATCACCATCTTAGCGTATTTCTTAGCCTTCTCCCATTCAGCCTTGCCGGTATACACCTCTGCATTGAGATAGAGACGAGAGAGAAGCAACCATGCAGCAGCTTTGTCGGCACGACCATAACCCTCTTCAGTGTCCTTCTCGGGTTTAGCCTCAGCCATATTCTTTTCAGCTTCGAGCACTTCAGACTCAATCCATTTGTAAAGGTCAGCGCGACTCATTTGTGCAGGCTTGTCCGAACCTACAGTTGTGCGGAAACCGATGTTGCCCCAACCATCCATGAGATAGTAATAATAGAGCGCGCGGAGGAAACGCACTTCGGCAGTCATTGTAGCATCATGATTTTTTGCCACCTCCAAATAGTGGTTGCAAACAGTTACGCCCAAGAAAAGACGATAGTAGAAACCACGAAGGAAGGGATGCTCTGAGTTCCACTGGTTTTTATTGAGAGGTTGCACACCTTCGTCACCCCAAGCACTGATTGCTTCATCGGAAGTCAATTCTTGAGAGTTGAAAAGTTGGCGCAAGAAACCAGAAGTACCGCCATCGATACCGTCAACGTCAGAATCACCATTAGCACCTCCATTACCAGCTACAGCCATATTGGCGTAGCACTTATTGAAGAGGTTATCGGGATTAACAGTCATATTTGTCTTGGGATCGATGGGCTTCACGTTCAAGTCACCTACACAAGAGCTAAGTCCCAAGCTGAGTGCTAGAGCAGCAGCAGGAAGAAGGGATTTTATATATAGTTTCATAAGACTATGCTATAATAGGGTTAGAAATTGAGCGATACACCAGCCAAGATGGTAAATGGACGTGGATAGACATTTTTGTCGATTCCGCCAAAGACATCAGGGTCAATTCCTTTATACTTGGTAAGGGTGAAGACATTGCTAGCTGACACGTAAAGACGGCCATTCACACCCTGATAGCGCGCACCTTTGAAGAGGTTTTCGAAAGAATAACCTAGGGTGATGTTCTCCATGCGGAGGAATGAACCATTCTGAACGAAGCGATCAGAGAAGGCGTTGTCTTCTGTAGTCCAACGAGGTTGGAGACTATAAACAGGACGGTTGCTCAAGAAGCCCTTACTAAACACTGTAGAAACGTTGGCAGAACCAGCTTCTAAGTCATTGTAAACATAGTTATCGAGCGAAGCACGGAGGCTAAAGCCAAAGTCCCATTGCTTGTATTGCAATTTAGATGTGAAACCACCCGTCCAAGGAGCCATAGGACTCTTGTAGAAATACTTGTCGGAGTTATTGATTTTGCCATCTCCGTTGCGGTCTACGTAGACACCTTCGAGGGGTACTCCGTTCTTGTCATAGACTTGTTGGTAAACATAGAAGCTGCTGGCAGGATGTCCCACGGCGTGCGCTTGAATGAAACCACCAGTACCTGCAGAAATGCCACCAGTTGGGACGCTGTAATTGTCAGCATTTCCACCCACCAATTCAGTGATTTCGTTCTTGTTGTAGGTAGCATTAAC